>CAWKZI010000067.1:0-8711 GCA_963854365.1 Gammaproteobacteria bacterium | reverse complement strand
TAATTAACAAAAATTGCGTTGTGGATGCCGACTTGAGACCGTTCTCTAGATCTTTAGGTCTCTAGCGCGATTTAGCTCTACATCGCAATCAATTCCTTTTTCCGTTAAAATCCGTCTATATTAAAATCTCATTACAGTAGGTAACTCAGAAAATGCATAACCGCGCAATCTTCAATAGTGATCATGAGCTATTCAGAAGCAACGCCCGTCGATTCTTCAGAGAGGAGTTAGAGCCAAATATCGCTAGATGGGAAGATAAAGGGGTTCTACCCAAGGAATTTTGGTTAAAGGCGGGAGCAAACGGTTTTCATTGCTGTGGAATTCCAGAAGAGTACGGTGGGCCTGGCGCGGATTTCTTTTACAATATGGTGCTTTCTGAAGAAGTCGGCTATGCCATCGGTGGCGCCAGTGTCGGATTTTCGGTGTCATCTGACATCGTCGCCTATTACTTATTAAACAGCGGCACTGAAGAACAGAAGCACCGCTGGTTACCCAAAATGGTTACTGGCGAATCAATCGCTGCAATTGGCATGACTGAGCCGGGTTGTGGCTCAGACCTTAAGTCTTTGCGTACTTCGGCTTTAAGAGACGGCGATGAGTATGTGATTAACGGTCAGAAAACCTTCATCACCAATGGCCAGAATTGTGATTTTGTGCTCCTCGCTTGTTCAACTAACCCCGATGCAGGTGCCCGGGGAATTAGCTTAATTATTGTCGAGACAGAGCGTGAAGGCTTCGAAAGAGGCCAAAATCTGGATAAGATTGGACAAAAGGCAGCGGATACGTCAGAAATGTTTTTCTCAGATGTTCGAGTTCCCATCTCTAACTTGTTAGGTCAAGAAGGCGCGGGATTTGCAGTGCTAATGAATGAGCTGCCTCGAGAACGAATCACCATTGCCTGCAGAGCAATGGCAGAAGCTCAAAGAGCATTTGAACTTACCACGGAGTACGTAAAAGAACGGAAGGCCTTTGGAAAACAGCTTTTTGAATTTCAGAACACCCAATTTAAGCTTGCTGAAATTAAAACAAGCTTAGCAGTAGGTTGGGCGTATATCGACCAATGCCTGACCAAAATAGATCAAGGTAAGTTAACCCCAGAAGAAGGTGCGATGGCTAAACTATGGACCACCGAAACTGGTAATAAAATCGTTGATGATTGTTTACAATTATTTGGTGGGTACGGTTATATGCGTGAGTATCCTATTTCTCGTTTATTTGTAGATTCCCGAGTGCGGCGAATTTATGGTGGTACTTCAGAAGTAATGAAATTAGTAATCGGACGAACAGTTTAAGAGGAAAGGTATGATAGGAATTACCGCGCATGGCGCTTACATCCCCCGAGCGCGACTAAACAAAAAAGCGATGGCTGAAGCAAATGCCTGGTTTGATGCTGGTTTAAATTCACTAGCAAAAGGCGAGCGCAGTATCTGCAATTGGGATGAAGACACGGTTACTATGGCTGTTGAGGCAGCAACTGATTGCTTATCAGCTTTAGATAAGAAATCTTTATCTACTCTTTATATGGCATCAACCACTTTCCCGTTTCTCGATAGACAAAATTCAGTTGTAGTAAGCGAGGCCCTAAATCTGGATCGCAATTTACGTAGTATGGATATTGGCGCGTCACAACGGTCAGCAACTTCAGCTCTTATTTCTTTGCTCGAAGCTAATAGTCGAGGAACTGCTATGTTGGTGGCGTCAGAACATAGACGAACGAAAGCAGGGTCAAGGTCCGAAATGCTATGGGGTGATGCAGCAGCGGCGATTGCCATTGGCACAGAAAATATCATTGCAGAATTTCTCGGCGCTGAAACTTTGTCCGAAGACTTCGTTGATCACTACCGAGGTGAGGATTCTAGTTTCGACTACGGTTGGGAAGAACGCTGGATTCGCGATGAAGGATTCATGAAAACTTTACCTAAGGTAGTTTCAGATGTACTAAAAAATGCTTCAGTAAACGCAGCAGATGTGAAGCATTTTATTCTACCAACGGAACAAGCCCGCACACCTGCTGCATTGGCAAAAAAATTAGGCATTAATGCAGAAGCTATCATTGATAACCAGATTTCCATAGTTGGTGTCGCTGGTGCTGCCCAGTCTATTCTTCTGCTCGCTAAAGCTTTGGAAAATGCTGCACCCGGCGACTTGATTCTGGTAACAGGTTTTGGCCAAGGCTGTGACGCGATTTTATTGCGAGCAACTGAACTCGTGAGTTCAATTAAACCTAAGTTAGGAGTAAGCGGCGCGATTGCTAGGCGACGTGAAGACACTAATTACAATAGATTCATGAGTTTCAATAATTTGGTTGAGAAAGATATTGGCAAGCGGGGCGAAGCTGACAAACAAACTTTCTTATCAGGCTATAACCGCCGTAAAGATTTACTCACCGCATTTTTAGGTGGGAAATGTAGAGAGTGTGGTACGGTTCAAATTCCTCGAGACAAGTACTGTGTAAACCCGGAGTGCAATAAATTGGAGAGCCAAGATGATTATCCGTTCGCTGATAAGAATGGCAGGGTAGCGACTTGGACAGCAGATAGACTCACTTTCGATTGGAATCCACCTGCCTATTTTGGCATGGTAGAGTTTGAAGGTGGCGGTAAGCTAATGATGGATTTTACAGAAATTGCAGAGGGCACTATCGATTCAGGGTCAAAAATAAGTGTTCATTTTCGAATTAAGCAATTTGATACTCAGCGCGGGTTCAGAAAATATTTTTGGAAGGCATCAATCGAATAATAAGAAAAATAAACAGACAAAGGATATCGGAAAAATAACTACAAACTGTTCTTGAAATTAAAATTAAGAGTATAAAGGGTTAAAACATGGCCAGCGGAATAAAAGATAAAGTCGTTATCCTCGGTATGGGTTGCAGCAAGTTCGGTGAGCGTTGGGAGTCTAGCCCCGCGGACCTGATGGTGGAAGCCTTCGAAGAATGTATTGAAGATGCAGGTATTGAAAGAAATCAGATTGAAGCAGCATGGTTTGGTGCGGGAATCGACGCCTTCAATGTTGGTGCCAGTGCGATGCCTTTAGCTATTGCTCTTAGGCTTAACTATATCCCAGTAACCAAAGTTGAAAATATGTGCGCCACTGGCACCGAAGCTTTTCGCGGAGCAGTTTATGCCGTGGCATCAGGAGCTTGCGATATTGCTCTCGCCTTAGGGGTCGAAAAACTAAAAGACACCGGTTACGGCGGATTGCCTCAACGTTCCCGAGGCGTAGAAAATGATATGTACTGGCCCAATCTTTCAGCCCCAGGTGCCTTTGCTCAGTTAGCGAGCGGCTATCGAGCGAAACACAAAGTCAATAAAGACGACCTTAAGCGAGCGATGGCTCATGTTTCAGTTAAGAGCCATGCAAATGGGGTGAAGAACCCTAAAGCCCACTTACAAAGAGAAATTACCGAAGAGCAGGCGCTTAACGCACCTTATATAGCGGAGCCGATCGGTTTGTTTGATTGCTGTGGCGTTAGCGATGGTTCTGCTTGTGCAATAGTAACAACACCAGAAATTGCCAAAAGCTTAGGTAAAGAAAATCTAGTCTCAGTTAAAGCACTACAACTTGCTGTTTCCAACGGCACTGAATCAAGTCATGAAAGTTGGGATGGTTCTTATTTAAAAACTACACGTATCGCCGCGCAGCGAGCTTATGATGAAGCCGGTGTTAAAAATCCAAAAAAAGAGATTACCATGACTGAAGTTCATGACTGTTTCTCAATCACTGAATTGGTCACCATGGAAGATTTGCAGCTTGCAGAAGAAGGAAAGGCAGTTAAGGATGTTTTGGACGGCACCTTCGATGCCGATGGTAGCAACCCATGCCAGATCGATGGTGGGTTGAAATGTTTTGGTCATCCAATCGGAGCATCAGGCTTGCGCATGATTTATGAAAACTATCTGCAGTTTCAAGGTAGGGCCGGCTCCAGACAATTATCGGACCCTAAGCTGGGTTTGAATCACAATTTAGGTGGTTTCCCTCATCAGAATATATGCAGCATTTCTGTCATTGGTCCTTATAATTAGAATTGTGTGCAAAATATCTGGTCGAAGTATTTCAGCATTATCATTGTAATCCTGATGATAAAAAGTATTTTGCTGAAGCGCAGATAATTTCATAAAATAAACTAAATAATTCAATTATAACACTTGAAATTTTATACTTAAATTTCAAGACAAGAATGGCTAATGAAAAATGGTATCGAAAAGATTAGCAGTTGATAAAAGCTTGGAGGCCGATCTTGGTTCAGCTATAGCGAGCTTGGGCCTTCTTCAGCAATTAATTGATAGTGCTCTAAGCAGAATTAAAGCAGATTGCACTAAGTCAGCCGGTTTAGATAATGATCTGTTAGATAACTGGCAGCTCTCAAGTTATGACTTAGCTTTTTGCGTTGCTGAATTAGAAGCAGCCAGAGCTTTTAGTGATTACGCTAAAAAAGCTAATTATGATTCTCTTACTACTCGGCTAGCAGTATTCTTTATCGCCGAAATATTTCAGTTATGTCAGCAAAGATTATCCAATCGGGCAGCTGAGCTTTGTATTAACCGCCAAGAACTTTTACAACTTTCCACAAATTCGCAAGTCAGTAATTTACTTGATAAATATCTTGATGCAGAATTTCTTACTGTAATTGGTAGTGAAATTTGCGATGAAGGTATCGAGCGATTACCATCATTACTGAGCGAAGAAAAAGAACTGGTCAGAGAAACTTTCTTCCGCTTCGCTAATGATGTTGTCATACCATTGGCAGAAGAAATCCATCGTGAAGATAAGGATATTCCCGAAGCCATATTAAAGCCAGCGGCTGAGCTTGGCTGCTTCGGAACTTGTATTCCCGAGCGCTTCGGTGGGTTGCAGCCCGACGACAAACCCGACAGTCTCGGCATGATCGTCGTAACCGAAGAACTATCAAGGGGCTCTCTTGGTGCCGCTGGCAGCCTCATCACTAGGCCGGAAATCGCAGCCAGAGCTTTGCTAAGCGGAGGCACTGACGCCCAACAACAAAAGTGGCTGCCAAAATTAGCATCCGGCGAAATGTTATGCGCCATATCAATTACAGAGCCTAACACTGGTTCTGATGTAGCAGCAGTAAGTCTTAAAGCAACGCAAACAAAGAACGGTTGGTTGCTGAACGGTAGTAAAACTTGGTGTACTTTTGCCGGCCGCTCAGAGTTAATTTTTGTGTTAGCCAGAACTAATCCTGATGCTAGCCTTGGTTACAAAGGTTTGAGTATGTTGCTAATCGAGAAGCCTGCTTATTCTGGTCATTCTTTTATCCATGAACAAGAGTCTGGCGGCTCCCTTGCCGGTAAAGCCATTGCTACTCTTGGTTATCGTGGAATGCATTCATTTGATCTATTTTTCGAAGATTACTTTGTGCCATCTGAAAATTTAGTTGGTGAAGAACAGGGTGAAGGCAAAGGATTTTATTACACCATGTCCGGTTTTTCAGGTGGCCGTATTCAAACTGCTGCACGCGCGACAGGTGTTATGCAAGCAGCGTTTGAAAAAGCTTTAAGCTATGCCAAAGAAAGGCAAGTTTTTGGTAAAGCTGTTGCTGAGTACCAACTAACAAAAGTTAAGCTTAGTCGTATGCTGGCAACACTCACGGCGTCGCGACAATTTGGGTACGCTGTTGCAGAATTAATGGATCAGGGTGGGGGGCAGATGGAAGCTAGTCTAGTTAAACTTTTTACCTGTAGGTCTGCTGAATGGATATCGCGAGAAGCTTTACAAATCCATGGAGGTATGGGTTACGCTGAGGAATCTGCTGTGAGCCGGCTTTTTGTCGATGCTAGAGTTCTTTCAATCTTTGAAGGGGCTGAAGAAACTTTAGCATTAAAAGTAATCGCTAGAAATTTAATAGCCAATGCAAAATAAAGCCTCGTTAAGTTAATAAAGAAATATAATCAAAATATAACAGGCTAATAAAGAGGTTAATCGTCAACAATGAGTTCTAAAGAATTATTGCAAGATAAAGTTATCGTCGTTACCGGTGCAGGCCGCGGAATCGGCCGTGGAATCGCCATGCTTGCAGCAGCTAATGGCGCTAAGGTGGTAGTTAACGATCTGGGTGGAGCCGAGGACGGTTCTGGTGGTGACAGTATCCCAGCGGACGATGTAGTAAACGAAATTAAAGCTGCGGGCGGAGAAGCGGTCGCCTCCTATGCGAGTGTCACAGAATGGGATGCCGCTCACGAAATAATCGAAACTGCCGTTGGGTATTTCGGTCGTATTGATGCAGTTATTAACAATGCGGGTAATTTGCGTGATGCTATATTCCACAAAATGACCGAAGCTGATTTCGATTCAGTTATTAACGTTCATCTCAAAGGAACATTCAATGTTAGTCGAGCCGCAGCTACTCATTTTCGCGCTCAAACTAGCGGTTGCTTTGTTAACATGACTTCAACCTCCGGGCTTATAGGAAATTTCGGCCAAGCGAACTATGCTGCCGCTAAACTAGGCATAGTAGGTCTCTCTAAATCAATCGCTTTAGATATGGGTCGGTTTAGAGTTCGCTCCAACTGCATAGCACCATTTGCGTGGAGCAGACTCATTGGCACTATCCCTACAAACACCGACGAGGAAAAAGCCCGTGTCGAAAAAATTCAACAGATGACTCCAGAGAAAATTGCGCCATTAGCAATTGCCTTATGCAGCGATGCTGCACAGGATGTTTCTGGGCAGATATTTGGCGTTAGAAACAATGAAATATTTCTGTTTAACCACAATCGTCCAATTCGATTTGCGCACACAGCTGAAGGATGGACGCCAGACAAAGTGATAGATCGAGTCATTCCAGCTTTCGCATCTGACTTCTTTCCATTGGAAAGGTCTGGCGACGTATTTAGCTGGGATCCAATATAACTAGAAACGGAGTGTAAAAAGAAAGGATTAAGATATTTTCTAAATCGCACGATTTCAGAATTTGAGACAAAGAGTTATGAATAACAAAAAATATAAAAAGTTTAGAATGCGGACTAAATAATTCAAACCAGTCAAGAAGCTTGCCTACTTTGATTCGAAAAGAGTAAAAAGTTCGAAAAAGAATACTAAGCTAGAATCATCGATACAAACTAACGGTGCTAATAGCAAACAGGATCAACCAATGTCCCTCGATGCAGAAAAATTATTAAACCGCGAATTCCCCATCATTCGCCAAACCTACACAGAAAAAGACTGTATGCTCTACGCTCTTGGTGTGGGCATGGGAATTGATCCTCTTGATGAAGATAGTTTACGATTTGTTTACGAAGAAAATCTAAAAGTATTGCCAAGTCAGTCAGTTATGATGGCGCACCCAGGGTTCTGGGCAAAAGAAGAAGACACTGGCCTAAATTGGGTTAAGGTTCTTCACGCCGGACAAGAAATAATCCTCCATAAAGAGTTGCCTGTATCTGGTACAGTAGAAGCTACGACTAAGGTGACCGAAGTAACCGATAAGAGCGAGCGCGCAGGAGCTCTGATTGTCTCAGAACGAATTGTGCGGGACGTTGCAACAGGAGATGATCTTTGTACTTTGATCACTACCATACTCGCTAGAGGTGATGGGGGTTTTGGTGGTGAGGGGAAAATTTCACCTAAAACAGACCTGATTCCATCTTCAGAACCAGACATCATTTGTGATTTACCAACACTACCTCAGCAAGCCTTAATTTATAGACTGTCTGGTGACTTTAATCCACTACATGCATCTCCGACTGTAGCTCGTAATGCTGATTTCAAAAAGCCAATTCTTCATGGCTTATGTACCTTGGGAATCGCCACGCATGCATTGGTTAAAACGTGCTGCGACTATAATCCGGCAAAATTCAAGCACATGCGGCTCCGGTTTTCGGCGCCAGTTTATCCTGGCGAAACTATCCGGACAGAAATTTGGAAGAACGATAATAAATTATCTTTTCGCTGCAAATCGCTGGAACAGGATAAAGTGGTAATTAACAATGGTTACCTACAAGTTAGTTAAATTTGTATTTACTGAATTAAATCAGGGCTGAGCATTGCAGGAAATTCTAAAAGGATTGCGGATTATTGAAGGTAGCGCATTTATTGCAGCGCCTTCAGGAGGTATGACTTTAGCGCAACTTGGCGCTGATGTTATCCGCTTCGATCAAATTGGTGGCGGCATCGACTATCGTCGTTGGCCAGTAACTAAAGAAGGCAAGAGCCTTTATTGGCATAGCTTGAACAAAGGGAAGCGCTCTATTGCTATAGATTTTAGAAAGCCGGAAGGACAAGAATTATTAACTCAGTTAATTACTGCACCGGGTGAGGACGCAGGGATTTTTGTTACAAATTTTCCAGCCAAAGGTTGGTTAGCTGCAGAAAAGCTAAGAGAATTGAGAGATGATTTAATCTATTTGAATCTGACTGGCGATCGCCACGGCGGCAGCGCGCTGGACTACACAGTGAATAGTAAAGTTGGGCTTCCTTATCTAAGTGGTGATGGAGAGTTGCCAGTGAATAATCCTTTTCCTGCCTGGGATGTGATAGCTGGCCAGCAGATCGCGATCGGACTGCTTGCCGCTGAGCGTCATCGTCGAATGACTGGAGAAGGCCAATTTATTAAAATAACTCTTGTCGATGTTGCTTTGGCAACTATGGGCCATTTGGGTTACTTATCCGAAGTTGAAGTCAATGGCCAAGAAAGAGAGAGAATGGGCAATCATCTCTTTGGTACTTTTGGCCACGACTTTCGGTGCAAGGAT
>CAWKZI010000066.1:0-8722 GCA_963854365.1 Gammaproteobacteria bacterium | reverse complement strand
GCAATAGACGGCTTTAGTATTTTCATCGATGAGTTTTTCGATGGCTTCTGCAGAATCGTTTTCTGCAAAGCGCACCTCAATTCCCTGACTCGGAAGCATATGAGCAAATAGCGTGTAAGTACCCCCGTAGAGCTGTGGAGTTGACACAATATTATCGCCAGCTTGGGCAATTGTAAGAATGGAATAGTTAATGGCCGCCATACCGGATCCAACTGCGAGCGCAGCTAATCCGCCTTCCATAGCAGCCATTCGTTGTTCGAGAACATCATTAGTAGGATTCATTATTCTGGAGTAGATGTTGCCAGGTACTGCCAAATTAAAGAGGTCTGCACCGTGTTGCGCATCATCGAATTCATAGGCTACCGTCTGGAAAATAGGAACAGCGACGGATTTTGTGAGAGGGTCAGATTCGTAGCCACCATGGATGGCAATGGTTTCTTTCTTCATGAATTTCTACTCCTGTTCACTCGAGAGGCAGTTTATACATTAGAGCGATCGTCATCGCAATTAGGTCTATTTACTACTTTAGCTTTTCGTTTTTCGCAAAGGAAAAGAGACTTTTATTCTATGAACCTTCTAAGATCATAATTGCTGTTGAATTATCATGAGAAACCAAATGCGAGCTGTAGGCATGTAAAAAATTGGCAACTGTTCTTAGTTATCATTTGGCGCCAGCATATTGCCTCGCTATGCAACGCAGGCTAGACTAGAAATTCTAATAATAAGTAAAGTGCGAGCAAACACCATGGAGTATCGGATGAAGTCTTTGAGTTTTTCTTTCAGTCGAGTTTCTAGTCTGGTATTGGGACTGCTAATAACAGTATCGCCAGCAATGGCACAGGATATCCCCCGACTCTTAAGTGGGCATCCTGACATGAGTGGAATCTGGCAAGTGTTGAACGAAGCTAACTATGATCTCGAGCCGCATATTGCCCGGCACTCGATGCAAATGCGTGAAGGCCCTATAAATCCTGTCCCCGCTATCCCTACATTGAGACTTGGGGCGGTTGGCGCCGTGCCAGGCAGTTTGGGTGTGATCGTAGGGGGAGGTCAGATTCCCTATACACCCGATGCTCGTTCCCTTAAAGAGGACAACATGGCTAATTGGATCGATCGTGATCCTGAAGTGAAATGTTTCCTGCCAGGAGTGCCTCGAGCTACCTATATCCCCATGCCATTCCAGATTGTTCAAGGCGACAATGATATTTTTATCGCCTACCAATTTGCTGGTGCGGTTCGTGATATCTATATGGACAATCCCGGTCCTTCGCAGGTGGATTCGTGGATGGGTTGGTCAGTTGGTGAGTGGGAAGGTGATACCTTAGTAGTTGATGTGACTGGTCTGGCTGAGGGGACTTGGCTAGATCGCTCCGGAAGCCACCACAGCTATCAGTTGCATGTGGTAGAGCGATATACAATGATTAGCCGAAATCATATTGAATATGAAGCTACAATTGAAGACCCCATGGTTTTAACTGAACCTTTTACTATAAAGATGCCGATATATCGACGCATCGAAGAGAATGCCCGACTTATGGATTTTCGCTGTGTTGAGTTTGTAGAAGAGTTAATTTACGGAGAGGCGCGGAGATATCCGCTGCCCCGTTAAACGATTAAGTTTGAGGAGGTTAAATATGCGCAAATTAATGGAAACGCTAAATCTCGGTGCGTTGGTACTTACAACGTTAGCACTAGCTCCTATAGTGGTCGCTCAAAGCGCGGCTCTTCCGCGCACGGCCAATGGCCATCCAGATCTTTCTGGTACTTACGATGTATCAACATTAACTCCTCTTCAAAGACCAGCGGAATTTGGGGGAAAACTATTCCTAACGAATGATGAGGCGGCAGTGATTGCAGCACAGGAATCGCGTCGAAACTCTGACCGAAATCAAGCGAGTGACCCTAACCGTTCGGCTCCACCGCAGGGCGGCGATGGCTCAACTGGGGCTTCAGGTAATGTTGGTGGCTACAACACATTCTGGATTGATCGTGGTACCGGTGCGTTCCAGATCGATGGGCAGTGGCGAACTTCTATTATTATCGATCCGTCGAATGGACGTATGCCAGCACAAACTGATACGCGGCGAGCAGAGCGGCGAGCAAGGCTTGGAGCTGGCGAAGCAGCGCCAAGGCGAGAGGGTGGCTCTAATGATGGTACGGCTTATTGGTTAGATGCAGGGCTTGAAGCCCCGGGTCCATACGACAATATGGAGCAGCGCCCGTTTGCTGAACGTTGTCTGCTGTCATTTAGTTCTACTGGCGGTCCCCCGATGTTGCCGGCTTTGTATAACAATCACAAGCGCATTGTTCAGAGTGAAGATACAATTATAATTCAAGTTGAAATGGTTCATGAAGCTCGAGTCGTGCGGATGAATGCAGAGCATGACCCTGCTCATATTCAAAAATGGTTGGGTGATTCGATTGGTTGGTGGGAAGGAGACACCCTGGTTGTCGAGACAACTAATTTCCGCGATGTTCCCGCATTTTCTCAAGGCTCTAAAGACATGAAGGTGACAGAACGTTTTCGCATGGAAAGCCCGGATCAACTTGTTTATACGTTCACTGTCGAAGATGACAATGTATGGACTGCACCTTTCACCGGAGAATATGCATGGCCGCGCAGTACTAATAAAGTTTTTGAATATGCCTGCCACGAGGCAAACTATGCACTTGAGGGTATTATGAAAGGTGCGCGTTTGCTAGAAGCGGAATTCCGTGGCGAAGAGCCTGAAGGAGTTCCTAACCCAACTCGCTAGGCGATATAGATGAAAGTTTAACTGACGATAAATAGTATAAATATCAGGAGAATTAACATGGTAAAGCAGCACTTTGTGACCTTCAAAATAATTATGGCGCTGGCATTATTGGCTGGTTTAATCATGACACTTGAAACACCAGCCGTAGCTCATCATGCTTTTAGTGCTGAGTTTGATCCTAATCGCCCAGTTGTTCTTCGTGGTCCTGTTGTTAGAGTTGAATGGGTAAATCCTCATACCTGGATTCACTTGGAGATCACCAATGAAGATGGTAGCAAGCAAGTCTGGATGGTAGAAGGCGGTACACCGAACACTTTGCTAAGGCGTGGTTTGTCGAGAGCGACAATACCTATTGGAACTATGATCGTGGTTGATGGCTATCAAAGCAAAGATCGCAGTGCCCGTGCCAATGGTCGTGATGTGACTTTTGAAGATGGGCGCAAATTCTTCATGGGTTCGTCAGGGACTGGCGCACCACGTGACGGTCGTGATACAACCGAACCAGGGCAATAGAAAACGCTAATTCTGAGACTGCAGCCAAAAAGCTGGGAAGTTAATTGTTAGGATTTTTGGAAAAAGGAACATTCTAAAACAGCATTCGAGGAGGCTCTTGAATGCTTTTTTATTTTTTCTTAGTGGCCAAATAATTATCGCTTCAACGCTAGCAAAGAATATTACAAATGCGGAGATTATTTTAGCCCTGATTAATTAATCATTCCAAATTAACCAATAAAGTAACGAATCGCCATCGCAATAATTATTATGACCATTAGCGGCATCATCCATCTGCTGATTTTTTGCAATTCTTCTGGCGAACGCTCCCTTCCATGCTTCTCAAGTATTGGCACGAGCAGAAAAAGTGTTGCGAAGAGAATTACTATAATTCCAACCAGTACTGTCACCTAAAACTCCCCCCAAAGTTGAGCCAATAAGTTTTAAATTTCTATAAAATCACTCAGTAAATTATTACAGCAGGTTTGCGGTCTGAGGATTCTAGAGTAAGTGTACTCGCACTGTTGCCGTTCTCAATATTTAATTGAGTGGTTGGCATTTCGCAACATCCCATTTATTGCAAATCAGGCTGTTTGCCCCGAATCTGGGCCAGAACTATTAGAATTTGACAGCAAGAGTAGTTGGACTTAGGCGCGGATAGCTTTTATTCTCTACCTACAGTTTTCTATATAAACAATACTAAGCTAAGGAGTTGTCATGTCATCTTCACGAAGTATGTTATCTATCCTTATTGCATCAATATCGGTGCTTGTGACTGGTTGCGCACCAACCGGAGGCAACCCGATCAGCGGTGCTGGAATACCTAACCCCACTCCAGTAGTCACCAGAAACTGGGGTGACCTCCCCGCAGGCAGGAACTGGGGCTCTACAGCCGGGGTCGATATCGACCCTAACGATGGCCATATTTGGGCCTATGAGCGTTGTGGGGCAGGCACATTCGGTGGCGGAACCCCTATTAACTGCGATACCAATCCAGTAGACCCAATTTTTAAATTCGATCGAAATACTGGCGAAGTTCTCGCTAATTTTGGCGGTGGTATTTTCATGACTCCCCACGGTATTCATGCAGATTCTGAAGGTAATGTCTGGGTAACGGATTTTGCTAATAATTCAGCGGGTACAAAAGGCCACCAGGTCCATAAATTTAGCTCTAGTGGTGAATTGTTGATGAGCCTGGGTACAGCGGGACAGCCCGGTAGTGGCCCTAATCAGTTCAATCAACCTAATGACGTAATTGTTGGTCCCGATGGCAGCATTTATGTGGCTGACGGACACAACGGTCAGGGCTTAACTAGCAATCAGGCTATGGATGAAGGCCGTGCCGAAGGTTCGACTGCTCGCATTATTAAGTTCTCGCCTGATGGGCAACGCATAAAAGAATGGGGGCAGATTGGTGTTCGCCATGGCGAATTCAGAACTCCTCATGCTCTAGAATTCGACTCTAGGGGACGACTCTGGGTTGCTGATCGGGGTAATCACCGTTTAGAAATATTTGATCAAGATGGAAATTATCTTGATTCCAGATATATGTTTGGCCGCATTAGCGGAATTTTCATAACTGATGATGACATGATGTATGCCATCGATTCTGAATCTAGCCCAACTGGTCATGTTGGTTGGAGAAATGGAGTGCGCATCGGGCACATAGATGAAGATCGCATTACCGGATTCATTCAGCCGTTCGAACGAGAAGACCGGGTTTATCAGGGAACTGCGGGTGAGGGTGTGGCAGTAGATGCGCAAGGTAATGTGTATGCTGCTGAGGGGCCAAACTCATTAAGCTCAGCTGGCGGCGCTTTTACTAAGTATTCAGTTCGCTAGAGTAGTTTATTCTCTAAAGAAGTTTAAAAACAGAATCGAAAGATTCTAAAACACAGCCAGATTACTTCGATACCTTTGCGCTACGCATTGGCGATTAAGTTAATCTGGCTTTGTTGTTTTTGAAAACTCACTAGAGGCCAATCAAGACCGGGGATCTATTTTTAACTCTTTTTTGAAGCGTTTGAAATTACTCACGTAAGTCTCCGCGCTCTTAACCAAGCTCTGTTGTTGTTCAGGTGAGAGTTTTTTTACTACTTTGGCTGGAGACCCCATTACAAGTGAACCGTCTGGTATTTCCTTTCCCTCGGTAACTAGAGCGTTCGCACCGATTAAACAGTTCTTGCCAATTTTGGCGCCATTGAGAACAACGGCATTAATCCCTATCAAAGAGTTATCACCGATTGTGCAACCATGCAGCATTGCATGGTGTCCAACTGTGACATTTTTGCCAATTTCTAATGGTGCGCCAGGGTCTGTATGCAAAACTGCACAATCTTGCACATTGGAATTTTCCCCTATGGTGATCAGAGCATTGTCACCACGGGCTACTGCTCCAAACCAAACGCTTGCATTGTTTTTCAGCACAACCAAACCTAATACTGTGGCACTATCGGCGATAAAGTAATCTTCACCGAGAATCTCGACTGTTCTGTCACCTAAGGAATAAATCATTATTGCTTGTCCCGACTGAAAGGCTCCAGTTTATCATAGCCAAGATTGTGCTAGTTAACTCGGAAAAATATTCTCGTTAGGGAATTGTCGTAGGAGGAAACTTATGCAGATTGAATCACAATGAATTGAAAATTATCACCAGTGTTAAATTCTGAAGATAAAAAAGGAATCCTTTAATGAGTGAAATGAAGCTAAAGTCGGTAAATTGGAATGAGATTGAGCTAGAAAGTGTGAATGAAAGCATGCAGCGGAGAATCGTAACCGGTAAAAAAATGACCGTGGCACGGATATATTTTAAAGATGGTTTTACCGTTCCTATGCATAGTCATCACAATGAACAAATAACTCAGGTGGTAAAGGGGCAAATGTTGTTTGTATTTGACGGTCACGAAGGACAAGAAATTCTTCTCAGTCCTGGAGATGTCATTGTCATTCCTGCCAATGTTCCCCATCAGGCAACTTGTATTGGTGAAGTTGAGGAAGTAGATATGTGGGCTCCTCGGCGAGATGACTGGTTAGATGGATCCGATAGTTATCTTCGTAATTAACTTAAAACGACTTAAGGCCAGTTAGCCCCGTTAAGCCCAACTCGGCTTGAATCACGCTATTAATCTGGTTCACAGCAAAATTGTCTGAAATGAGTGTTCCAATAGGAAAGCTTGTGGCGGTTACGAACATAGACTTACAGCCAAATAGCTTTTATTCTTCACGTAACTACTAATCTTCAGGTAACTACCGGAGGCAGCCATCATGCAGAACTCCTTGAAACAGTTCACAGTCTTTTTGAGCCTATTTCTATTATTTATATCTTCACATTCATTTGCTCAACAAGAGGAAAACTACGATTACTGGCAACACCAGCGGGCCATGGTGTCTAGAGGTCAGCAAGCTGTATTTATGTGTAATGGTTTGTTTACTTCCAACCGCACATTGGAACAGGTATTTGATAAAGAGCTGGCATTTTTTCGCGAACCAATCGGTGATGCTAATGGTGGTGACTATAATGTTGATTGGGCAAGGAAAGCGGTCGAAGTAGGCGCCGAGGGTGCTGTGCCTGTCATGCGAGCAGCATTTCGGAATGGTATCGGCTGTGTGATTTTACCGCCTGATCAAACCCTCGCAGATATTGATAGATTACCAGAGCTAATGCTTGCTCCACCTCCCGGCGATCCAGCACAAATCCCCTGGCCCAATGGTGATTTAGTCGTCGAGCGTGATCTGCCGGCCAACATTAATGCTTCAGCCTTGCAAGCTGCTTCCGATTGGGCCTTCGACCGAGAATCAAAGGAGCAAGTTACTCTAAGTCTGTTAGTAGTTTATGACGGCGAAATTATTCATGAGCGATATGCACCTGGCTTCGATGCTACTACTCGCACTCGTACTTGGTCCACTGCCAAAAGCATCGCCTCGACATTAATAGGCATGTTGGTGGACGACGGAAGAATGAATTTGGATGAGCCTCTGGGGTTTGGATGGTATCCGGAAAATAGATCACCAGAAACTGATCCGAGAAATGAAATTACGCTGCGACAAGTACTCAATATGTCTAGCGGCTTGGATACTATAGACAACCGCGGACGAGAATATGCCACCGGATCGGGTATGTCTTATTGGGCAGGGTCGAGCTCTGTTATTGGTGCTCGAAGTCGCGCCTTGATAAGAGAGCCTGGTAGTCATTGGGATTATGAAAATTACGACACATTGCTTGGTGTCTATGCTATGAAGCTGGCTTTAGGGGGTGAGAAAACCTATGCGGAATTTCCTCGACGAGCTTTGTTGGACAAAATTGGTATGCGCAATACACTGGTTAGTACCGATCGATTCGGAGACTTCGTTCTAAGTAGTCAGGTTTATACTAATGCTCGTGATCTGGCTCGTTTTGGATTGCTTTATCTAAACGGGGGAACCTGGGATGGGGAACGACTAATTTCTGAAGAGTGGATCGATTTTGTACGGACACCTGCGCCAGCAACAGTAGGCAAGGGTGGTCACTACGGAGGCCAGTGGTGGCTAGTTCCTGAAAGCAGGAATGATGTGCCGAAAGGAGCTTACTCCACCAATGGCAATCGTGGTCAATACACTGTTGTTGTTCCTTCTCAAAATCTAGTTATCGTAAGGCGGGGACTAGACTATGGCCGTCAGGGGTTTAGTCAATGGGACCTAACAAAGGAAGTATTGAAGTCAATCGACTAATACTTTTAGTCAGATACCGTATAGCAAACCATTTTCGATAGGATAAGTTTGGAGTATTACTCATGGAAATAAGGACAACTGGAAATAAATTACTTTTGTTGCTCTGCGTATTAATTGTGCTGCCTGCTCTTAGCTACGCTCAGTCTAATAGAGCCGGTGGCCCGCCACTTGATTCAGAGCGAATTCCCCGAGTTGAAAAGCCTTGGTCGGATGCCGAAAGAGCAATCCTTGAGCCGCGAGAAAACAATGGCAGTGTACTGGGCGTTTGGTCCACCTGTGCCCAAGCGCCGGACCTTTGCAATGCATGGTTAGAGTTCACCGATTATTTGCTCCAGGACTCGTCTCTGCCAACACGGGATAGAGAATTGCTAATACTAAGAATTGGGTGGTTGAATGGTGGTGCCTATGAGTGGGCTGCACACAGGAACCTTGCTTTAAGTGTTGGCATAACTGAAGCCGAGTTAGAAAGAATTCTCGAAGGTCCAGATGCCAGTGGATGGAGTGATTGGGATAGTACATTGTTAAGAGCAGCAGATGAACTTCATGGTAATGCTTTGATTACTGATATCACCTGGGGAAAGTTAGCGGAACGCTATGACCGTCGGCAAATGATGGAAGCAGTATTTACCGTTGGCCAATACAACTTAGTGGCGATGTACCTGAATAGTTTGGGTGTTCAGTTTGAAGAAGGCTTTCAAGGATTTCCTTTATGAAATTTATAAAAAAAATAATCATTATTGTGTTTTGTCTTTCGCTGATTCCGATTG
>CAWKZI010000065.1:0-8741 GCA_963854365.1 Gammaproteobacteria bacterium | reverse complement strand
ACTACTTTCATCCCAGGCGGTTACTGTTTTTCTAAATTGATAGTCCTCTTTGCTATTATTCGAGGTGTAATATCCTGCAGCGCGAAAATACTCACTGTGCATTTTTACGCCAGCGGGAGGAACCGCCTCATAGGGAGCAAATGTGTCCGGCGAAAAAGCAGACACACTTGAAGTGCGCATGTGTAATGCACCTATACTATTCTGATACTTACCTGTCGCGATAGCAGCTCGGCTCGGAGCACAAACTCCTGATGAAGGGAAAACTCTCGTGTAACGAACACCTTCTCTAGCCAGTCGGCTAAGATTGGGAGTAACAATCGTATTATCACCGTAAGGAGGAATTATTGGGCTAAGATCTTCCGCGACTAGCCAGAGAATATTTGGCTGGTCGGGCAATACAGGCTTCAATAAATCCGTCAGCTCTGCCTCGGTCGTCGCACCATTATCTGCTTCACAGTCCAGTAGAACGAGACTGAATATCGATAATATAAATATTCCTATGAATAGCTTATTGGGTGTCTTTTTAGATAGATTTAACTTCACTTTAGCTCCAATTCAAACCTCTGAGTACTTAGTAGGATATATTTTAGTTGAGTATATAATCATCTAGTTGTTGAACCTTCGATATCGACTAGACATGAATCAGACTCTATACTCCCAATCTATTCAATTGTAATTTTATTCTTAGCTATTTGTATGTCGACAACTACCGAAATAAGATACAGTGCTGGGCTAATTGTTTACCTAATGGGCAGCCTTTTCTCTTTGGCTAATGCTGCTGAATCCTCCTCAGACTTGCTGTTTAGGGTTATTAATGAACGACTTTCTCATATGGAATCCGTTGCACTTTTTAAAGCCGAAAACCAGTTAGCTACTGAGAACTTGGACCAAGAAAAAATAATACTTAGCAACGGTCAATTGGCGGCCATGGAGGCCGGCCTAGATCAAGCCTCGGTGGCTGGCTTTTTCCAAGCACAGATAGATGCCGCGAA
Source organism: Gammaproteobacteria bacterium (assembly GCA_963854365.1). Lineage (GTDB taxonomy): Bacteria > Pseudomonadota > Gammaproteobacteria > Pseudomonadales > Pseudohongiellaceae > UBA9145. The sequence goes on along the minus strand of CAWKZI010000065.1, from coordinate 7,749 downwards.
AATTATACAATATCGGCAACGAGCCAAGTGGCTAACAGAGCCGATTGACCTTATTGCACCGAACCTCAATGAGGTGGTGCGCCCATTATTGATTGAATTGGGAGACCAGATAATACTTCTACTAGCAGACACTGTGAACACTCAAGGTGGATTTACAGAATCTCAACGTCAGCACTTCTATGATTCGATTACAGTAGAAATGCTCACTGAAATAGAAAAGGAATTACTTTTTAATGCCTTATTGGCAATCAAATAAATGCACGAAGTACAGAACTCTGTAGCTCGCGGTCTATTCTTTCGCCTACTATTACTTTTATTGCTATTTTTTAGAGCTAGCTGTTAATTGGAAATAACCTGTGATTAAAATTAACACTTCAGTATTCATAATTCCTGCTATTTTATGCACCGTTTTCGTCGGGCAAGAATCAGCACTTAGCCAAACAACACAATCTGTAGTTCCTATTGACCCCGCCATAGAAAGGGCGTTTAAGAACCTCACAGCAGATGAAAATACCCAAGCGGCAATTAAGCTACTAGCTGTATTGGAACCTTCGACAGTTGAAGAACAATTTCGACTTACTGAAATCCCAGCTCCTCCTTTCAAAGAAGAAACTCGAGCCACTTACTATTTGCAGCAGATGCAGAAGCGCGGCTTAAGTAATGCTTATATCGATGACGAAGGCAATGCAATCGGCGTAAGAAAAGGTAGTGGTAATGGCCCCACATTACTAATAGCTGCACATTTGGACACTGTCTTTCCTGAAGGGATTGATACCACGGTGAACTACCGTAACGGTCGGTTTTATGCTCCAGGCATCGGAGATGACACACGAGGACTAGCAGTTCTATTGGCTGTAATAGACGTTTTAGAAACTAATAACATTCAGACTACAGGCGACATTATGTTCGCCGGTAATGTTGGCGAAGAAGGCAGAGGTGACCTGCGAGGTATTAAGGCAATTTTTCGCGATCATCCTGAGCTCGACGGCTTTATTTCTGTGGATGGCGTTCGCCTGAGCAGAATTACTACCGGCGGCACCGGCAGTCGTCGTTTCGAATTTCAATTCAACGGACCAGGTGGTCATTCCTTTGGCTCTTTTGGTATGGCAAGTGCTATACATGCTATGGGTCGCGCTATTACTAAAATCGCCGAATTTAAGACTCCGAATTACCCTAAGACCACTTTTACCGTAGGCACTGTTGAAGGCGGTACGTCTGTAAACTCTATCGCTGCCAATGCTGCGTTTGCCCTTGATATGCGATCTAATGATCCTGAGCTATTAGCTCAGCTTGAGCGAAGGGCTAAAGCTGCCGCTTTCGAAGCCGTAGCTGAGGAAAATGCCCGCTGGAGCAACGGTAAGATTTCGGTTGTGTTTAAACTGATTGGGGACCGCCCAGTAGGTCTCACTCCAACTGATAGCCCAATCGTGCAGGTAGCTGCATTAGCTTTTGATGAATTGGGAATCGAATTACAGCAGTTGAGTATCTCAAGCACAGATTCCAACGTACCCATGTCTTTAGGTATTCCAGCGATAACTATAGCAGGCGGAGGTGAGGGTGGTGGATCACACTCACCAGATGAGTGGTTTTCACCAATTAACTCGCAAATTGGACCACAGACCGCTCTTTTGGTGATTTTGTCGCTGGTTGGTGTCGATGGCGTGAGCTCAGCACAGCTGATTGAACGAAACTAAAGAAAACAATGTCTATTCTTTTAGTGAGGCCGCCAATCGCTCACTAGCATTCACATAATCTTCCATGAATTCATAAACTATTGATTTCGCTGAGAGGCTATCTTTCATCAACCCCACGCCCTGTCCTACCCAAGATGTAGCCAACTGTTTGGCGCCATCGTGACCTGCTTCAGCCATTTTGGTTACCTTGGCCAAAGGGATCTCTGTAACCTGGGATTGCAGGGGCATTGGCAGCGGCTCTGGAGCGCCCTTTGATTCCCAGGCTTCAGTCCATGGAGAACGTAGTTGTCGTGAATGCTTGCCCGTTCTCGCTTTAGAACGAATTGTTTGCCGCGATGACGCTTTTAGCATTTTCTGTTTCAAAACTTCTGGGACATCTGATTCAGCTGAAGTTAACCACACCGATCCTGTCCATGCACCAGCTGCACCCATAGCCATACATGCAGCCATCTGCCTACCAGTTACAATTCCACCAGCTGCTAATACAGGCACCCCACTGTGTTCCATTGCGGAGCAAACTTCTGGTATCAGCACCATAGTCGAAACATCGCCACAATGACCACCTGCTTCTGTACCCGAAGCAACCACGATATCAACTCCCGCTTGTACTTGTTTGATGGCATGCTCCTTAGTTCCTATCAATGCGGCTGTAGCTACCCCATAGCGACGACCCATCTCGATCATGTAGGTTGGCGGCACTCCAAGTGCGTTAGCTATAAGTTTTATCGGATGTGAAAATGCTACATCAATTATGTTCCCTGCTTTTCCTTCTGTAAGGAACGCTTCCTTTTCATATTCATCGACATAGACCCCAGTAGAATCGATATCATGTTTCTCTAGGATTGAGCTGGCAAACTGCCGATGGCTATCAGGGACTAAGCCTTTAATATCCTCAGGACTATCATTCTCTTCTGTAACGGCCATGCTTGTCGGCGCTATGAGATCTACTCCATATGGGATTCCTGCCAGCTGCTCATCGATCCAAGTCAACTCAATATCTAATTGTTCAGCAGAAAAGCTTGCCGCTCCGAGAACGCCTAAACCACCTGCTTTCGAAACTTCTACGACAACATCCCGACAATGACTAAAAGCGATTAAAGGAAATTCTATATTAAGCATGTCACACAATTTTGAATTCATAGTCTCAGTTATTTCTAATAATTAATAATTAATAATTAATAAAGTTACAGCTCACGCATGACATTTAAACCAAGTAATTACTGTCGATAACAGTAGGTAAGTTCTTTCAAACTAAATTCACTCAGCACTTTCTAGCTATAACTTTGCCAGCGATTTCTAAATTCGTCAAAATCTTTATAGCGAAGTTTGTGAAGACAATGTTTACGCTCTAAAAAGCGTGATTATTAATACCATTCCTCAGGCCCGGCTCTTAACAGATAGTAATCATCATTCAGGAACAAAAAAACCAGCGTCAGCTTACTCAAGTTTTGACTCATCTTACAGACGACATGAAACAAAAAATAGGTAAGACCTTCCTACGATTTCGATACCAGTTTTGATTATCTTCTGACCCAACAATCAATTGGATGTATGTTTCATTTGCATTGAAACGAGAAACTTTAGATAAAAACCCGCATAGAGCGGGTTTTTATCATAGTATTTCTAACTTGATGCGATTTTACATTAATCGCTAGAAGCACCTTTTCTAAGATGTCCATAGATAAGCTCTTCGGTAAATTCTACACATTTATATTCAAGTAATTGCATGTTCTCGTCTAGACGTCGATAAAGAGGAAAGCGAACTGTCCAAGATTCTGTGTAGACGTTCGGGTCTGCGAGAGTCGCCTCATACATCAAGACATTTGGTCCCATATGTGTGTACCGCTCAGTTACTCGTAAAGCATCGGTGTGATGGTTACCTGCATGATCAAACCAAGTATCTGGAACTTGATCGGTCACATCAATAACCAGCGTATCACCTTCAAAATGTCCCCGTGAATGACCCATCCAACTGAAGATCGGTGCTTCAAAGCCAGGCTGATTCATATAAACGATTCTACTGGCACTGGCAAATTCATAGGCAACGACAACATGGTCTGGCGATTGGATAATCTGGAATGGAAACGGCATATAGTTGGCGCGAGGAATTCCCGGCATATAGCATTTGACCACCGGGTCATTTGCTAGCCAATTTTCTTTATTGGCTAACTGCTGAGCTCGGGCAGCCGCAGTGTAGGGTATTTCGCCACCAACAACGATGCCTAAGCCGGCAGGAATCGCACCGATAGCTCCGTTTTCAACTATTGGCCCAAAATCGGCTGCATGCGGCTCAATATCAAAGTTGGCGCTGCCAATTGCTTGCCAAATCCCCCCAAAATCGGGATTTCCATCGGCTGTTCGAGGAATCGAGCTGTTATTCGCTGCTGTAGCGATATTTATCAGCGATACCGTTACTAGCAAGATGGCTGCGAGGTATCGAAACAACTGCTTTCGAGTGCTAATCATAATGGTCTCCATTAATTATTTTTATATTCTGGGCACAATATAACAAATCTTAGGCCAACCTCGTACAGCATTTTGTCTTCATCTAGTCGGATCACTTATTGACACCACGACTCCGCTAGGCACAAACTCTTCACAATCTATTAAAATCTAGGCTTCGAGCAGGCCTAGATCGGAGTAATTATCATGAAAATGAGCAGGCGCAATCTGATAAAAACAACTGCTAGCATTGCTGCCAGCACAGCCGCTGCTAGCGCTCTCCTACCCCATACAGTTCTCGCTCAAGACTCACTAAATATGACAACTATACCCTCTTCTGGTCAACGCATTCCTAGTATAGGTATGGGCTGTAGGAATTATCGAGGCCAGAAAAATTCCGAAGAAATACCAGTTTTCAAAGAAACCTTCGCAACTTATCACCGATTTGGGGGAAAGCTCATAGACACTTCGCCTAATTACGGTAACTCAGAAACAGTTATTGGCGATATTATGAGAGAGTTGGGGATCAGAAAGGAACTCTGGATAGCAACGAAGGTAGATCGCGAAGATCAGGAAAGTGGAATTGCGCGAATGGAAGAGTCCTTCGAACTTTTAGGTGGCGATCAGTTTGATTTAATGCAAGTGCATAATTTGCGTGGTGTAAATATTCAATTGAACACTATGCGGCAATGGAAGGAACAGAATAGGTTTCGCTATATTGGCATCACCACTTCCAACGACCGGCAGTATTCTGCTTTTGAAAATGTAATGCTTCAGCAACCACTAGATTTCATTCAAATCGACTATTCTCTCGGTAATCGCAATGCTGCTGAACGCCTGCTACCTTTAGCCCAAGACAAAGGTATCGCAGTTCTTGTTAATCTGCCTTTCGGCCGCGGTAGACTTTTTAATGCCGTCGGTGATAGAGAATTGCCAGAATGGGCAGCTGACATAGACGCAAGTTCTTGGGCGCAGGTGTTTTTAAAATACGTGATGTCACATCCCGTAAATGCTATCCCTATCCCAGGAACCACAAAACCACATCACGCAGAGGACAATCTAAAAGCTGCCCAAGGTCGACTGCCGGATGCCAACCTCCGACAAGAAATGGAACGATTTATCGATCCGTTATTGGACTAGAAGTTTAAATGAATCAATCGATCAAACTAAATTAGGATCAAAAGGATAATGTTCTGGAAACCTTAGCTCGATTTGAAGAAACTGGAATTAGTATTTGGTTCCGTGAATCTGGAGCTGCTTTCTTCTCATCTTTAACTTTTCATTCATTGGCGATGGCATTTGTTGTGGGGATTAATGTTGCAGTAGGGTTGCGACTGGTTGGCATTGCACCGAAAATTCCACTGCAGAGGATAATAAACTTCTACCCCTTACATTGGTACTGCTCCATCGCTATATTAGTATCGGGTCTTGCCTTACTAGCAGCCTACCCTGCCAAGGCATTGACTAACCCAGTTTTTTATCTCAAGTTAACGGCGTTGATCATTGGCCTCGGACTAAGCAGGTATTTCCAATTAAAACTTCAAGTCGAACAATCAACTATTGATGAAAAAAAACTAAAATTATTAGGCGCCCTATCACTCCTCTTATGGGTAATTACAATCACTGCCGGTAGATTTCTTGCATACACTCACAATACATTGCTAGCCTCTAGGTTCTACTAAATAGGATGCTAGAACTACTTTCAAATTTTTCACAAATTACCGGTATTTACTGGTTTATGAATTCACCCTGGGGCTGGCCGGTGGCAGAATCCATACACTTTTTTGGATTGTGCTTATTGCTTGGGACCGTTGGCGTTTTCGATTTGCGCATGCTTGGGATGGCAAATGGCCTCTCCTATGAGGCTTTACACAAGTTAGTACCATGGGGTGTAGTCGGGTATCTTTTGAATGTCACAACCGGGACCATGTTCCTAACAACATCTCCGGATCAATATCTATTTAACCCCGCCTTTCAAACCAAGCTGTTCTTTATGCTGATAGCCGGCCTAAATATGTTGTTGTTCTACTTCACAACTGCTGCTGCAGTTAAAAGCACCCCCGCAATAATCACCTTGCCTAACAGAGCTCGTACAATTGCCGCTATCTCGTTACTTTGCTGGTGTGGAGTTATCGTTTGTGGACGGCTTATAACTTATTTCCGCCCACCTTATCATTGGTGTTTTTGGTGTTAACGAAAATGTTTATCCGATGCTTTTGAGATCTTTCACTAGCGCTTCATCTAGCAGAATAGATACTTGGCAGAAATCTGAAAAATTGCTGTAATATTTTTTCTTCGCTCGAGGGTTATCTAGTTCGACACAGAACTAATCCCACTTCCTGAAGCATTCGTAACTCGTTCAATAACTTTTTCCGCCGTTGAAGAGTTTAAGCGCCGCAACTCGAGCCCTTTAAATTTTAGAACTACGTTATGGTGATAGCAGCCCATTTTCACGATAAAAATCCTAACTAATCGAGGAGCCTCAAATGCTGCCTAAGAACGGCTGCTCTCTCAAGCCAATTCCCCACAGAGTTTCACTTGAATACAACCGATATCTGATTTAGGCTCACTGCCCTCACGGTTTGCTCCATCCAAACTTAATCCTTCATGTTACTTACTGTTTTAACCGGTTCTAGCTATGCAAAACATTTTCAGACTTCGAAAAGAATTTACCTTAGGTAGTTTCCACATTCGTATAAACTTGCTTATTGCTGCCTGCGTATCAATGACCGTTTTTGGCTTACTACAATTAGCGCTGTGGCAGTTAGGTCGAGCAGCAGAAAAAGTTGAAATCCAACGGGCTCTCGAACTGGAATTACAAGAAAATGCTGGCCCGATAGAAGATATCCCTGCTGGCCACTTGCATGCTGCAAATCCAGAAATGCGTAATCGAACTGTTTTGCTGAGGGGCGAGTACCAAAATGATAAAGCAATATTACTACTCGCTGAATTTTTCGAGGGTCTAATAGGGTATGGAGTAGTTACTCCATTCCGTCTTGCCAGCAATGACCAACTAGTATTAATCAGTCGTGGCTGGACCACAGGTATTTTACCAGCAAACACCGAGCCTGATCTCCAGCCAGTTGATGGCTATGTAGAGGTCACTGCTCAAATATTTATCCGCGACCCGAATGCCAGAATACTTTCGAGTAAGATAGATTCTTCTAACTGGCCCTTACGGATGCGAACGCTAGAAATAGATGTAGTTACGGAAATTCTCGACGAAACTATATTTCCATTCGAATTACGGATTATCAATGATCAGCCCGGTACTTTAGTGCGGCATTGGCCGGCAGTTAACCCAGACGTAAATCAAAATTTATCATACGCTCTTCAGTGGTTTGCCTTTGGTTTAATCGTATTATTCGCGAGCATACTAGCGAGCAGTAATCTTTGGGAACTCCTACGAGGACCGAAGCGCTGAAGGGTTGTTTGAATCTGATTTGAGCAGAAATTCATCAATTTAAAGATTCAGTTATTAGTTTTTAAAAGATTGGCCGAACTAAAGGTGTAAGGGATTGATTTGTACAGCAAAATCTCTCGACCTGACGTTCTAAAGTGACTTAATTAATGTTATTATTCGTCTCTAATGAGACTTGTCTATACTTTGTGC
>CAWKZI010000064.1:0-8755 GCA_963854365.1 Gammaproteobacteria bacterium | reverse complement strand
CAGCACAGACCCTTCCTTCAAAAGGTCTATTTGTTCATCGGTAGGAGGGTTCACGGTGAGCGTGATGTCCCCTTTGTTAAATAGTTCACTGCTGCTGCTGACAATCGCAGCATTTTCGTAGTCCTTGTCTGTGTAACCTACCAGTTCTCCAGCTCCAGATTGAATACTTACATCCAGATCCTGCTTTACTAGTCGATTTACCACATCCGGTACCAGAGCAACGCGTTGTTCGCCTTCGCGAACTTCTTTGGGTACACAGATTTGAATCGCCATAAAAGACCTCAATCGTTCAAATATGCATGGAGCGCGAAGTATATATTGATCGTGGAGAAGGTCAAATGGCCTGATTATATGTATTTACGGGTTATCCGAGTCCGTAATTCTTGTTAGAATCCGTCCCCCGCCGGCGTCTTCGCAGAAATCGTCAGCTTGCTGCGGAAATCCGCATAAACCGCCAAGATTAGGAAATTCAGTATGAGTGCTGTTCAACAAGCTCGCCATATCAGCCTGATGGATACGACATTACGCGACGGCGAACAAACACAAGGTGTCTCTTTTTCGGTGAACGAAAAAGTAAATATTGCCCGAGCCTTGCTGCAAACTCTAAAGGTCGATCGTATTGAGGTGGCTTCTGCTGGAGTGTCTGAAGGTGAGAAGCAAGCAGTTTCTCGAATTAATGAGTGGGCGGTAGCCGAAGGTTTTGCAGACAGAGTTGAAATACTCGGCTTCGTTGATTACAAACGCAGCGCCGACTGGGTAGTCAGTGCCGGTGGCAAAGTAATGAATTTACTCTCAAAAGGGAGTGAGAAACATTGCCATGAGCAGCTCGGTAAGACTTTGGAGAGCCATGTCGAAGATATTTGCCGCACAGTTGAGTATGCAAAGGAGCAGGGCTTAAAGGTCAATATGTATCTGGAGGATTGGTCCAGCGGTTATGCCGATAGTAAAAACTACGTTCTTGATTTGATAAACGGCACTAAGCACCTTGGCATTGGCCATTATTTGTTACCGGATACCTTGGGCTTAATGGCGCCCTGGGAAGTTCATGCTGCTATAACAGAAATGTTGACAGAGTTTCCAGATATAGAATTTGATTTTCATCCGCATAATGACTATGGCTTGGCAACAGCAAATATCATGGCGGCAGTTGAGGCTGGTATCAACAATGTACACTGTACGGTAAATTGCTTAGGGGAGCGGGCAGGCAACGCTTCGCTAGCTGAAGTAGTTGTAGGTTTAAGAGACAAGATGGATATGGAGCTTTCAATCGATGAATCCCATATCGCCATGCTCAGTCGAATGGTGGAAAACTTTTCGGGGAAATTCATCTCTGCTAATACGCCGATTGTTGGCGCCGATGTGTTCACTCAAACTGCCGGGATTCATGCCGATGGGGATCTTAAGGGTGATCTCTATGTTACCAATCTCAGTCCAGAGCGATTTTCCCGGAAACGAATTTATGCCCTTGGTAAGTTGAGTGGCAAAGCCTCGCTAATTAACAATCTTGATGAGCTCGGAATCAGTTTGACTGAAGAAGAGCAGGCAAAAGTGTTACAGAGAATTGTGAAGCTAGGTGATTCAAAGCACGTGATTACTTCAGAAGATCTGCCATTTATCATTGCCGATGTGATGGAAAGTAAAGAGTACCATCATATTTCTTTGCTCAACTGCTATATTAATACTGGATTCGATATTGATAGTACTGCTAGCGTTCGAGTATTAATTGAGGATGAAGAGTATCAAGGCTCTGGTTCAGGTAATGGCGGTTTCGATGCCTTTATTGATGCGATCCAGAAAATCTTGGAAACCAGAGATTTTGAAATGCCGGCATTGGTGGATTATGAAGTTCATATTCCACGTGGCGGTAAATCAACAGCACTTACCGAGTGCATGATTACTTGGGAGTGGCAAGAACAGGAATTCAAAACTCGTGGAGTGGATTCTAATCAAGTATTAGCAGCAGTGAAAGCCACACTCCGAATGATCAACGTTCGTCTACATGTGGACAGCGAGAATTAGCTTAGAGTCGTTAACTTTTCGCTAATTCCTTAGCTACCAAGTCGCCAAAGGCATGAGTGCTAATCATATTTACACCTGTGCCAGGCTTAGAGAGGTCGGGCGTGGAATTGCCCTGGGCGAAAACATTCTGCATTGCATGCCATACTTTTTTAGCTTCATCTTCCATACCAAAGCTCATCTCTAGCATCATAGCCACAGAGCCAATCATAGAGTAGGGGTTTGCAATAAATTGGCCCGCGATATCAGGGGCCGAACCATGCGAAGGTTCGTAGTAAGCTTTGTCTGGCCCGATACACGCTGAGGGCATGAGTCCCAGTGAACCTAATATGCCACCAGCTTGGTCGCTGAGGATGTCGCCGAACATATTCTCCATGACCATTACATCGAATTGGCCGGGATTTAGGCAGAGATAAGTTGCGGCTGCGTCCACTAAGATATGTATCACTTTAACATCTGGGTAGTCTTCTCCAACCTCAGCCATGACTTCGTTCCACAATACGCTAGACTTTAAGACATTACTTTTGTGAATATTGTGCAAAACCTTTTTGCGCTTTTGCGCCGTTTCGAATGCTGATACTGCAATTCGAGCTATCTGATCTTCATCATATTCTAGGCTCTCGTTAACATAACGTTTTCCTGCCGCATTCACGCCGGTTTCTTTTTTGCCAAAATACAAACCGCCGACTAGTTCGCGAATGATGATGAAGTCGATTCCGTCACCTATGATTTCTGGTTTGAGAGGTGAGAAATGAGCGAGACTTTTTGGTAGAAATACTGGTCTAAAATTGGCATAAGTATTGAAACGCCTTCTCAGAGGCAGCAATGCGCCTCTTTCAGGTTGCATGTCTACAGGAATTTTTTTTGATTCCTCGTGGCTTAATCCAATTGGGCCTTTCAATATCGCATCGGCTTGGTCACAAATCACTTTGGTTTCTTCAGGAAAGGAATGGCCGTGATCAAAATAAGCCTTGGCTCCAAAAGGAGCATGTACCAGTTCGAATTCAATATCATTGCGCTTGGCAACCAACTCTATAATCTTTACAGCTTCAGTCATTATTTCGGGGCCGATACCGTCGCCATCAAGAAGAGCTATTTTATAGTTAGTCATAAGTGTGCCTTGCGTTGCGCTATGGATATGAATTGCATCCAAATCTAATTCTTTAAAAACCGATTTATCGGAAGAAAAATCCAATCACTGAAAGTCACTGGTGTCAAAAATAAGGCGCGTAATTTAACACGTAGACTATTTCAGGGACAAGTTCAGTTTCGAGGTGGGGCTCCCCACCTAAATGCCAGTAAAGTAAGAATTCTTACAGAATTGAGTTATTTTAAAAGGAATATCTATTGGGGGCCAAGATATTTCAAGAGTTTCCTCCTGAGACTGAATGCTCTGTTATGATAATTAGATAGACTCTTTTGGCAATCAATACGGAACAGTTAACCTTTGCAAAGCTGCCATAATACTTATGGTAAAACGGTGGAAATGAGAGCTGACCCCTATTGCTCTTGTAAATTACTCTTCAATAACAAACTGTCCCATCATTCCTCTATCCTCATGCTCGAGGATATGACAATGATACATATATGGGTTCTTCTCATTTATGTAATCAGTGAAGCGCATAATAATTCGTACCCGCTCGCCGGAGCCAACTTTTACAGTATCTTTCCAACCTAGTTCATTTGCGGGGGGTGGTTGACCGTTTCTATTTAATAATTGGAATTGTCCATTATGAATATGAAACGGGTGCATCATAGGAGAGTTGTTTGCTAATTCCCAAACCTCTATGGTATTCAATTTGATCCGCTCATTAATGAAATTCATATCCATGCGTCGACCGTTGATAGAAAAATTGCCTCCTCCATGGCCTCCACCATTACCATTGCGCGAACCTGTTCCTGGGCCATGATCATTACCACTGCGCATGCCATGACCCATGGATAGCAGAAACTGTCTTGTATTGGTGGCTTCGGCTTCTGGCAATTTATAAATTGAATTTAGCCGGGCTGGCAGCTCAGAGTTAACTTCCAGTATGGAGTTAGTTTGTATTGTTAGAATATTTAAAGTCTCTGAATAAAGAGCTCGCATCATCTCGCTCATAGCGCCAGGAAATACTGGAAATCCCGGTGCCATTGCCTGGCTGATAAGTTTTACCTCTTCGCCGGGGTTAAACTGAACGACAATATCTGCCCTTTCCGCTGGGGCTAGTTCCAGGCTGCATAAACTAACTGGAGCTTCTAACAATCCACCATCGCTGGAAATTTGATTGAAAAGTCTTTGGTCCTCAAAAGCGAAATTATAAGTTCTGGCATTGGAAGCATTCAGTAAGCGGAACCTAACGAACTTAGTGGCCGCTAAAAATACAGGATTAATAGTCCCATTTACTAGAATAACATCACCGTGTTGCCCGATGACGGAATCTTCATAGGTGTTTAGATAGGCAAATGAAAAGTCATTAGTAAACCTTCGATCCTGAACAATCAGTGGAATATCATCGACGGCATAAGTATTTGGAAGATCAAGATTCTCATCAGCATCGTCGATGATGATCATTCCAGCCAGACCCCGATAAACTTGCTCACCGGATCTTTCTTTCATATGGGAGTGGTACCAATAAGTGCCGGAAAATTGGACTACTTCGAATTCTGGAGACCATGTTGTATTGTTAGCGATAGATTGATGAGGCCCTCCATCCATCGTGGGTGGAAGATGAAAACCATGCCAGTGAAGCGAAGTTGGTTCGCCTATTTGATTATCGACATTCAATTTTACAGTATCTCCACGTTGAAATCTGAGAGTTGGGCCAAGATAGTTGTCATTTATTCCTAGGGTTGATGTCTCAGAATTTGGGAAGAAGTTTCGTGTGCCTTTTTGTAAGAAAAGATTAAATTGCTTTTGCTTATCAACATCCTCGCCCTCATATTGGGGCGGAATATTGAGCTGATTAAGATCAGCTTGAGCGAATATCGGAGATAGTGCGAACGGCAAATAATTTGCAAGAGAGGACCCGCCCAGAGCTGAGCCCAAGGTAAGGTTTTTTAAAACGTTTCTTCGAGTAATCATTAAGTGGGATTATTACACTGTTGTTAGGAGTACGCGAATTAGTCAAAGCTTACTGTACAAATAAAATCAAACCCCCTAGCCAAAAAAGTAGATTCATTTGAGTTATTTATATTGTTGAGACATTAAAATTAATGATATAGCTTATTTTCATATCCATTACTTTAAGTTTCTATAGCTAACAATTATAAATGAGGGTTCAATCATGAATATTGATGATTTAGGTTCACTAGGCGAATTGATTGCTGCATTAGCTACGGTTCTAACTCTTATCTATTTATCTGCTCAAATTCGACAAACTAATTTGATTACTAAAGCTCGCTTTGGTCATGAAATTAGTCAGCGAGCTTATGATAGATATTTTCAGTCGGCAAAAGACGGGGATTTCTCTGAATTTCTGGCTAAAGATTGGGCTGCAGAGGATCTTAGCAAAACAGAGACACTACGGATTCTTAATTTCGCAGTCATGCTGATGGTCGACTTATTTGATATATACGATAAAGTTAAACAAGGACTAGTTGAAACTAAGCATCTTGATTTCCGAGTTCATGTCCTTAGAACAGGTATTTTTAGGTCACCAACAGGCATGCGTGCTTGGAATTTTTGGAAAGTAACAAGAGAGAATGAATTCATTGAATGGTTCGAGACGAATATCATTGATCAAAAAGAGCTCGAGAAGCAAATGAGCGAAATGAAAGAACAAGATCCAAATTGGAAAGAAGGGGAATCACTTATTTATAGAATTGATGATTGAGGGACAAGCTAAAATGTTTGCTGGGATTATTATCGACTAACAGCACTTGTAAATCATATTGCTGATAAGCTGCATAGAACTGTATTAAGATTAGTTTTTTAACTAGCCTCATTTGGGTTTATCCGGATAAAATAATTTAAAATAAATAGAACACTAGGAAAGTTAAAATGACAGTCATTGCATGTAATTGTGGAGAAACTGAGGTTCATTTTTCCACCACAAAACCTCTATTTAGACTAATTTGTTGTTGTAATGATTGTAATGCTATTCTCCATTGGGCTTCCTGGAAAAACGGGACTACTTTTTATCCAGCATTCCAAGGAATCGATAAGATATATATGGAAAATAGCCTGAAGTTTGTTAAAGGCGAAGAAAATTTGCGATGGGTAAAAATAACCGAAGCTTCTGTATGTCTCCGTGGTGTAACTACATGTTGCTACTCCTCCTTATTCGTAGAGAATTTATCTATCTTAGGCCCCAAAATCGTCTGTATTGATGTTGACTTCTGCAAAGTGCAAGGAGTTGAAGCTTGCGACGTAACGGCTCAAATATTTGAGAAGGATATCCCGAGCAACCGAAAAACTGCTGTTTGTGAAGGGTTCAAGGGCCCACGTTTTGAGGAAGGACCAGAAGACACTTCAATGTGGCCTTCAGTGATACCAACAATCCTCGAGGCACAATCTAAGGAGATTATTACCCCTGATGGTTTTGGTGCGCTTAGAGATAGTATTGAGAAATCCGTTAAGTCATATGGCTGGATCAATTTGAAGGGTTACAACGAAAATGGTGATCCGCCGATCGTGTTGGCCTAAATCAAATAAATTGAGGATGTGTTAAATCTGAAGTCATACTTTTTACGCTTAGTTATTCATAGATACTTATTAGTGAATCTTAAGAAGTAAGATTTAAGAATCAAGCTTGAGTTATGGCCGAAATCATATTTATTATTTTGATAATTCTTGTTTCCAGAGCTTTTTTTTTGATGTTATGTTGTCCTAACTGCAAGACTCTAAAGTCCATTTTTTTGCGAAAAAAAATGAAAAGAATAGATGATGAAGGTAGGGAACAGATAAATTGTAAAGCTTGTAATTATACGTGGAAACGGCTCTCTATCCCCGGCGGAGGCTAATTACTCTGGACTAGTGTTCTGAAGACTTATTTAAATAGTTGATAGAGGTGAGGCTAATTCCCAGTAGGCTGCGCATCTTGCTCCTATCGAATAATAAATAGGATCAGTAGATACAATCACTTAATGAAAATCATTGAACTGTTTATGAGGATCCCTGACATGAAACACCGTCCCCAAAAGCTATCTTTAATCTCGCTTTGCCTACTGATTTGCTCAGGGGCATGGGGACAGCAATTTCTGCTCCCCTCTGACAACTGTCGAGATCATTCTATTTCTGCCATCGTAACCTTTGCAGATGCAGTTCTTGAAATGGAGGTACGCGAGGCGCTGTCACTAAGGCCGCAAGACACTCTTAGCTGCCGTCGAGCAGCGCAATTAACGACGCTGCGTGCTTCCGGTGGAGGGGCGAGAAGATCGGTTTCAGGATCGCCTGAATGGGTTGATCCTGAGCACGTTTTTCATGACCTTTCTGGCATACAGAATCTCATAGGTTTAACTAACCTCGCTCTCAGCAATCGAGGCCTCTCAGACATTAGTCCACTGGCTGGACTTACCGAATTGACACATTTGAATCTCCATACCAACTGGATTTCTGATATCAGCCCCTTTCGTGATTTAACCAAGCTGGTCGATTTGCGTATCGCTGAAAATCCATTGACTGATATCACTCCTTTGAGCGAGCTTACTGAATTGAGAGTACTTCGGATGCACCGTCATGGCGACTTCATTGGGGGGCAAAACCCCAGGACGCATATGGGAGCGACGGGTTTACTATTTACTAATGCCATTACTGATATTAGCCCATTGGCGAAACTTACCAAGCTAGTAGACCTTAATATCCACACTCAGGATATAAGCGATCTGACACCACTCAGTGGATTGACATCTTTGATCGAATTGAGACTGGCCGCAAACTCATTTACTGACCTCAGCCCTTTGCGCGGTCTTGCAACACTTGAGTATCTCGAGCTAACTGGGAACGACATCACTGATATAACACCACTCAGTGGACTTACAAATCTGATGGCGCTCGACCTGCGCTTCAATCCTGAATTAAGCAATATACAGGCACTTTTTGAAAATCCGGGCATTGGGGCTGGAGACATTGTCGAGTTAAGACATACGAATGTGTCATGTACGGACCAGGAGCGGCTAGCAGAAAAAGGAATAGAAGTTCGTACTGAATTGTTTTCTTCTTGCGCCACTGCTAACAGACAAAGATAAGTAGAGGTTGCCGAAATGAACCCACGAGAAAAAGCTATGAAAGCAAGCAATATACAGAGGCGGCTAAGCCAAATTGGATCGCGTTGTAATTTACCCCTAATTGTTCTAGCTATTAGTCTGACAATTAACGTGTCAGCACAGACTGATTCGATGCCACTTAGTGAGAGAAATCGGGCAATGACTATGTCCGGAAACTTTGTACTCGCAAGTGTTGGTGATTTAATGATACGCCGACCAGCGTCCCAGCTTGCTGACCCTGAAGTACAAGCGGTTTTGGACTTAATCAGAAACGCCGATCTTGCGGTTGCAAACATGGAGGGCGAGTTGGCTAATTTGAGAGATTTCGATGGCCCACTTAATGGTTTCGTTGGCTCTCATGAAGTGGCTGTAGATCTCAAGTTGATGGGGTTTGATATGCTCAATCGTGCCCAGAATCATCTCCTGGATTCTGAATTCGAAGGCATGTTTTCGACGAACACCTTGTTGGATGAAGCAGGAATTGTCCATGCTGGTAGCGGAAATAATTTACAAGAAGCGGCCGCGCCGGCTTTTCTCGAACTAGCAAAGGGGC
>CAWKZI010000063.1:0-8931 GCA_963854365.1 Gammaproteobacteria bacterium | reverse complement strand
TTAGTTACACTGGATATCTTGAAGCAGTGGGAGAGTGAATTATCCAACTGGGGACGTTGGGGGCCTGATGATCAGCGTGGCACGCTGAACCTGATTACTCCGGAAAAAACGCGCCAGGCTGCTGATTTGGTACTGACTGGCGAGACAGTCACCTTGCAGCATTTCGTCCTCGAAGAGAAAACTATTGATAGCCAGGCATATGGTGACTACGAGCACTGGATGACCAATCTCGAACTGATTGACGGAGAAGTTACACCGGTGAGAGTTAAAGATGGGGAAGAGCCCAACTTCGCCATGGATGGAGTGCAGTTTGAACTGCACGACGGCATGATGTCCCACGTCGATGCGCTGTGCCACTACCGCACTGAAGTAGATGGTGAATATGTCATCTTCAATGGCTATCCACAAAACCTGACTTCTTCCGGCTGTGAAGACCTGGCAATCGACCGCATGGGAACCTCCTACGTTACCCGTGGAATATTGGTGGATATGCCATTGCTGCGAGGGGTTGACTGGTTGGAACCCAGCACTCCCATTTATGTGGAAGATCTGGAAGCCTGGGAAGAATTTGCCGGAGTTAATATCGGCAGTGGCGATGCCCTGTTTATTCGCGGTGGCCGGTGGGCCCTTCGCGATGCAATTGGTCCATGGGCATATGGACAAGGCGGAGCCGGTCTGCATGCATCGGTATTGCCCTGGTTGAAGGAACGCGACATCGCCATGCTGATAAGTGATGCAGCGAATGATGTCCAACCATCCGGCGTAGCAGGTATTGGAAGGCCCGTTCATCAACTTACCCAAGTAAATCTGGGTTTACCCATTGTTGACAACGGTTATATGCAAGAGGTCGCCGAAGTTGCCGAGCGTCTGGGTCGTTGGGAATTCATGACTTCGATCCAGATTAATCCTATTAAAGGGGGCACTGCCAGCCCGTTTAATGCACACGCTACGTTCTAGGCGTGCGCCACACATAAGAAAAACACGCAACGATTCAAGTGTCAGTTCGTCAGCAGCTTATGCCGCTGACGAATTGATTCCGGTTTGTCGCTGTTACTTATGACATTCCTAATCGGAACAAGAAAGGATGGAGCTATGACATCACAGTTACTGTTTAACACTCTATTTCACAAAGCTGGCCAAATAAAAGTTCTGTTCTTTATGGCGGGACTGTTTGTTGCGACGACCGGGAGTGCCATCGCGCAATCATCTGCGGCCACAGCGGAATTATTAGCTGTACAGCTAGAACGATTCGATGCAGCGATTTCGAAGGACATCTCTAAACTCGAACAGATGGTGGCCGAGGAAGTGCGCTACTGCCACACCACAGGTGCAGTTGATACCAAGACCTCTTACCTGGAAACGGTGAAGACTGGAGGTATTAGCTGGCTGGAAGTTAGTCCTATCGGCATGGAAGCTCGCATCTATGGTGATATCGGGATCATTGCCGGCGAGGTGCAACAGCGGATCACTGTAGCTGGAAGGGCTGAGCCTATCGATATGCACATTCGGACAATAGATGTTTACATAAAGCGCGGTGGGCGCTGGCAACTCACAGAATTTCAGGCATCAAATGTTCGGTAACGTCTTGAAAACCACGAAATCACTAAGAATTCCCATTTATATAGGCTGTTTTTTAGCAATGTCCTCTCTTGTTTCTCATGGCAGGAACAATATTTTGTGCCATTTCAGAATATTACGTTGATCTTCCCTTCATTTTCCCCTCGCGTTTTTATATGAAACTCTAGTATCATTCCGCACCTTTTTTTCCCCAACTAACTAACTAGCTAACCTTTAGGCAGCACAATGACTGATTTATCACTATATAGAAACATAGGTATTTTCGCCCACGTTGATGCTGGAAAAACCACGACCACAGAGCGCATTCTTAAGCTAACCGGTAAAATCCATAAAACCGGAGAAGTGCATGATGGTGCAGCAACAACGGATTTCATGGATCAGGAGAAAGAGCGCGGAATCACTATTCAGTCTGCGGCGACCACCTGTTTCTGGCGAGATCACCGCTTCAATATTATAGATACCCCGGGTCACGTTGATTTCACTGTTGAGGTGTATCGCTCACTTAAAGTGCTGGATGGTGGCGTTGGTGTGTTTTGTGGCTCGGGCGGTGTTGAGCCCCAGTCAGAGACTAACTGGCGCTATGCCAATGAGTCAGAAGTATCGCGCATTATCTTCGTTAATAAGTTGGACCGCGTAGGCGCAGACTTCCTCAAAGTTGTTGATCAGGTCGAAAACGTTCTCGGTGCAAATCCTCTGGTCATGGTTTTACCCATCGGCACAGAAGACGATTTTATAGGTATAGTTGACCTCCTCACACGCAAATCACATGTTTGGCCTGACCCAGGCAACCCAGAGAATTTCGAAATTGGCGATGTGCCGGAAGACATGGTTGATCAAGTAGAGGAATACCGTGAAAAATTAATTGAAATGGCTATTGAGCAAGATGATGACTTGATGGAGTCCTATCTAGACGGCGAAGAGCCGTCGATAGATGACATTAAGCGTTGCATCCGCAAGGGTACAATCGCTCTGGACTTCTTCCCTACTTATTGTGGTTCTGCGTTTAAAGACAAAGGTATTCAATTGATATTGGATGCGGTTGTTGATTACCTACCCAATCCAACTGAAGTTAAAGCTCAGCCTTTAACCGATGAGAAAGGCGAACCCAATGGTGAGTTCGCCCTGGTTGATGAGACTGAACCATTTCGCGCATTGGCGTTCAAAATCATGGAAGACCGCTTTGGCGCGCTAACCTTTACTAGGGTGTATTCTGGTGTGCTAAACAAAGGCGATACCATTCTAAATTCATTTACAGGTAAAACCGAACGCATTGGCCGTATGGTAGAAATGCATGCCGATGACCGTAATGAAATTGATAGAGCCCAAGCCGGTGACATTTTTGCCATCGTTGGCATGAAGAATGTGCAAACAGGTCACACCTTATGTAGTACCAAGAAACCTTGCACGCTGGAACCCATGATTTTCCCCGATCCGGTTATATCAATTGCGGTATCACCAAAAGACAAGACCAGTGTTGACAAATTGAGCATTGCGATTGGCAAAATGGTAGCGGAAGATCCTTCTTTTCGGGTTGAGACAGACGAAGATTCCGGCGAAACCATCCTCAAAGGAATGGGCGAGCTACACCTTGATATTAAGGTCGATATTTTAAATCGTACTTACGGTGTTGATCTGGAAGTAGGCGCGCCTCAGGTAGCCTACCGTGAAACAATTACCCAAGAAATTGAAGATACCTACACCCATAAGAAGCAGTCAGGTGGTTCCGGTCAATTCGGTAAGATCGATTACCGAATTAAGCCCGGGGAACCAGGTACCGGCTATGTATTTAGCTCTAGTGTTGTGGGCGGTAACGTACCGAAAGAATTCTTCCCTGCTATTGAGAAAGGTTTCAAAGGCATGATGGAGAACGGGCCAATAGCGGGCTTTCCGGTACTGGACATAGAAATCGAACTATTCGACGGTGGCTTCCATGCAGTGGATTCATCAGCAGTAGCCTTCGAACTTGCTGCAAGAGGCGCTTACCGTCAGTCAATGCCTAAAGCCGGACCCGAATTAATCGAGCCGATCATGAAAGTAGATGTATTTACGCCAGATGATCACGTGGGCGATGTAATTGGCGATTTAAACCGTCGTCGGGGCATGATTAAAGATCAGGACACTGCGTCCACAGGTATTCGTATTAAAGCAGACGTGCCCCTTTCAGAAATGTTTGGCTACATTAGCAGCCTGCGAACAATGACCTCCGGTCGCGGTCAGTTCTCTATGGAGTTCTCTCGCTACATGCAATGCCCAAGGTCAGTCTCAGACGGCGTTGTTGAAGCCGAAAAAGAAAGGCAGGAAGCGAAATCCAAGAAGTAAGTTGAAATTCTTGCGAGGCAAGTCGCTATTGAACGCATAACTTTTCGGATCTAAGCTATTACCAGCCCGATCGGTGATAGCGACATCTCGCCCTTACTTCTAACCTACGTACCGTCAGAGATTTTTAGTTAGAGCCCACAAAATAGCTTCTGTATAGGACTGGGTTCCGACAAGACTCCGCTGGTGTCATTGCATAATCAGGTGCCTGTCCATCGGCTGCCCATGTCCTATCGATGGCTCTTGCCATTTCAGATGCAGACTGTCCAACTGTTCGAACCCCTATGAGCCGGCCAAGATCACCTCCATTCGCAGAACTTCCAAGAACTCCGATCACCATTGATGAAACACTATTGTCCCCTGTGGCTTCTCGCGCTATAGCACGGGTATTTAGCCAATCATGGGCTTCACTGTATGCAACACCATGTTTAAGAGTGCACGCTGTTATGGTTACTAATGTAGATTCCCGGTCGGATGATGGTCCGCTATTTCCACCCAGCTGGCGGCTAGTAAAAAACCGGCGCCTGGAATCTTCGCATGAATAAGATTCAGAAATATTTGTGTCAGTACTAGCAGCATCAGCTGCAACCCAGGCTTCCAGATTTTCCCAAAGAACAATTCTCATGAATTGATCCTCTGTAGCTCCGGGAGTTGCAATCGGTTGACGAAAAGCAACATTAATAGGTCCTTCGAATCCGTTATTGCCTTCTTCTACCGCATCCCTAAGGGTATAACCATCATTCAAAAAACAGTTAGTCGCAACATACATATTCTCTGGCTCAGGTAAATTCTGGGCAAACATGACAGAAGGGAATAAAACTAAAATTACAGTAAATAAGTTCTTCATATTAAATTCTCAAAGGTTATTTAAAATTTAGATTACATAGAATATAAAAGTATCCCGTATGGGTTAAAACCTGACAATTCATAAAATGATTATTTTTAGTGATTTAAACTTAATTATGTACCGAAATAATCATGAGGCAATTTTTATGAGCTATTGCGCTTAATTTTCCATCGGAGAAAGTGATTAAGCATTGTTAGCAGCAAAGGAGAAGAAGAGCAGAGTTATTGCTGTTAGTAGTTCGTTAGAAGATTATTCCGGACATTTGCCTTGAAAAGACTCAATAATTGCCCTAAATTCTAAAGAAAATATTGGCCATTGAACCTAACCAGAAAAAGATAGTAATCAGAAAAAAGAGTCTCATAAGAATTCTCGAAAAATACCAAGCCATTTGTTCAATATAGTATGTATAGGAATACTATGGGATTATCATACCAAAATCGGAATGCGCCGCGAGGTGCATGTACTAACCGGACGGTTTTGAAGAATAAGAAACAGGGGATTAGAGCTGACCTTACTGTTATCGGAAAACCGCTCAGAAATATTAATAGTAGTGTTAATTAAAAATTTATAAGATCAAAAAATATTTAATCACTATAAAGGAAAGTCATTTATGAAATTTTGGATTTTAAGTTTATTTTGTTTTTCATTAATTACGACGACAACATTTGCTGCTGATAATCAACAAACCCCCAATATGCAATCAAGCCCAGAAGAATTTAAAGAGTTCAGCCAGGCGATGCAGGGTCGATGGATGTCTGAAATCATTTGGATAAACGACTGGCCAGGTTTTGGAAAAAGAGGTGATACGGTAACTGGTTATGCAGAATGGCAAATTGGCCTAGATGGGAAAGTCGTAAATGGACTTGAGTATAATGGTCCAGGTTCTGGCAGAAGCTTTATCTATTATGATGAATACAAAAAACAAATCACTGAACACGTAGTTACATCTGGCGGGAATGTTTGGGTTCATTATATATATAAAAATAATGGAGAATGGAATTATAAAATTACGGGCAGCACTGGCGATGGGAAAGAAATCACTGGGTCGGCGATTAGGTACATTTCGGATCAAGGGCAAACTCATCGATGGATAGGTGAAATGTTTGTTGATGGCGAAGACCTTGACCCTCTGCGTGATACATACCGTCGAATAGGTGATTAACGAGCACTATAAATTCCTTAACTATAGAGTAAATTATAATGAAGAAAATTTTATTACTTTCATTTCTTATGTCTTACGGCTCATTTTTATCGGCGGACAATCATGAAGGGGCAATTGATTTAAGTGGTGCTATGACTACCATCAACCTTATAGCAGAAAATCCATCTGACTATATCGCTCAATTAAAAAGTAATACAGATGTGGTATCTGCTTCAGGGACTATACTTGCGGGAGCTTGTATAGCTGTTTCAGGAAATGAAATGCCTGGCGAGATGCAGGTTTTTAACTTCTACCCATCGATAGAGACAGCTTTTGCGGGCTACGAAGTCCAGCTAAGTAATGCCGAGATGCAAGACTTTACCTCCAACCTCGATGATATTAGGGTGCTTAAAGGCTGGGAAACCAGTCGAGTTGTTATGGCATATGAAGGAGAGCTCCTCGATACCTGGGCGACTCGCACTCTTTCTATTGAAACTGATAATCCCCAAACATACCTAGAGGCCATAGCTAATTTAGAAGAGGCCTACCATACCAATGGCTATGAGGACATTTCATTAGATGTATATCAACCGATTGGTGCTGGAAGTAATCTCAGTGACTATCAAGTCATTGCAGTAGCTCCTGATTTAGCAAGGCTAGGCGCCATGTTTGACGCTCTTTATTCTACTGACTGGGCCCAGGAAGCTTTTTCTGGAGTGGCAGCTTCAAGGTCAGCATATGTCACAGACAAGATCTATAAATGCGAAACTGTATACCAGTCTATGTAGTATTTTGTTTTAACCTAAAACTTTACTGATAAGGAAATCCCGATGAAAAACCGATTTACCTCAGCACTGGCCCTTACCCTCAGCGTACTGTCATCAACCGTTATGGCAGATACAGTCAGCGAGGTCCGTCAGGTGGTCTTAGACCAAATTGCTCACATGAATCAGGAATTGAACCAAGACCCTATGCGTCTTTCGAAGGATGGCTCAATAGAGTTTTTCTCTAGCGGTGGTCTGCTGACTTATCTCGACAGAACCTCAGGCGGAAATACGTTTGAGATGTTCGAAGGCAGCATCAAGCATATCGAGGTGGTGGTATTGGTCGAAGGTCAAGCCGCGGTAGCACACTTTTATCAAGAAGCTATGATGCAACCTAAAGGACTGCCCGCTGTACCCAACTACCGCACTAGAGTGACACAGGTTTTTGTAAAAGAAGAAGGTGACTGGAAAATTCGTGCCGCGCACTGGTCCCCATTAATGGGAGGGGCAGGTACCTCACAAACCGTCATTAAATAGTGCTGCCGAACTCGATGTAATCTACTAGGAGAACCTGTTCATCTAACAGGGTTCTCCCCATTCGTGAAACCGACACTTGGTCTTACCTTTGATCGCACCCGCGATAACGCGCCTCCACCAAATACTACTTCAGAGAACTCTGGGCAACCCCAAGATGTTCCAAGGTTTTAGTGCCGCCTTAATCTGAAATCTCTATAGCAAGCTGGCCCTCTTCCACGGCATTACCTTCAGCGATATGCACTGCTATAACTTCTCCAGCTAAAGGGGCCTCGTAAGGCACTTCCATTTTCATAACTTCAAGGACGAACAATGTGTCGCCTGCTTCTACCCGGTCACCTAGCTTTGTAAGTACTTTCCAAACCGACCCGCCGGTTTCCAATTCAATTTTTATCATGTCTCGATAACCTCTACTATTGCTATGGCCGAACGGAAAACCGCGACGGCCCGAGTAATGCTGGAAGGAGCGACTGAATACGGTCTACCCAACGACAAAGCTCTAATCTGGTCTGGCGCGGATCGATTAAATCATGGACTCCAAAAGCTTCTGCTCGTGGAAACGGAGACTGCCGTGCAGCCAATTTCTCTTCCAGCTCCCGGCGTCGTGCATCTGGATCAGGCGCTGCTGCGATTTCTCTTTGGAAAGCGACCGCTACTCCTCCTTCGACTGGCAAGGGGCCACTTTCTGCCGATGGCCAGGCAAGTACGAATCCCTCGGGTCCGTAATGTGCAGCCTGTGCGACACCAAAGGAACGCCGGATCATTACAGAAGCCCAGGGCACAGTCGTCATCGCCGCAGTAAGAACCGCGGATGTGCCATGTCTAATGGTCGCCTCACGTTCGGCCTGGCTGCCAATCATGAAGCCGGGTTCATCCACTAAACTAATAATAGGAAGGTTGAACGTTTCACAAAGTTCCATGAAGCGGCGCGCCTTATGTGCCCCGTCTGCGTTCATCGAGCCTGCAAGAAACTTGCAATTATTTGCCCAGACACCCACTGACTGTCCATTCAACCGAGCTAGCCCGGTAATCTGGGAGCGGCCATAACCAGCACCCATTTCGAAGAAGCTGGTTTGGTCGAACACCGATTGAATAATGCGGCGCATATCAAAAGCCCGCCGTCGGTCACGCGGCACAATGTCGAGCAATGCTTCGTCGGTGCGCTCGACCGGGTCATCGCAACCAATCACCGGTGCTAGCTGTCCAATATTGTCAGGCATAAAAGAGAGAAATCGCCGAATCTCAGCTAAGCACTCTGCTTCATCCTCTGCGCCATTGTCTACCGTGCCATTCTTAGTGTGTACTTTCCATCCGCCAAGCTCTTCCTTAGTTTTTTGCTCCCCCATCGCTCGAGCCACTACCGCAGGACCGGCAGTCAATATTTGTGCAGTCGCCTTTGACATAACGGAGAAATGTGAGGCAACAAGCCGGCCGGCTGGTAGGCCTGCCACCGCCCCAAGTGCAGCGGTTGCGACCGGCACTGTTGCCATGGCCTGTGCAACAGAGCGAAATCGTGCAGGCGCATTGACCGGCCCTGGCAAACTCGGACTCTTGCCGCCAGTTCCACCCACACTGCCACCCGACCCTTCATGCAGGCGCACGAGAGGCAGCTTATATTGAACAGCTAATTCTTCGGCATAGACGCTTTTGCGAAGCCCCGAAGGAGAAGGCGACCCCCCTTTCATAGTAAAGTCCTCACCGCCAATAACGATTCGTCGCCCTTCGACCTTGCCAAAACCGAGAACAAAGTT
>CAWKZI010000062.1:0-8951 GCA_963854365.1 Gammaproteobacteria bacterium | reverse complement strand
TAAAACCCCTCGATTCAGTACCAGCTGACTAAAGCGCATATAATCCATGACTGAAGATAGCAGGCCGACGCCGCCCTCGATAAGTTTTGGTTTTTCGGTAAATGGAATATTTTCAATTTGGTGAGGGGCCAACCCATCGTTGGTAGGACGATAAAGGCTTGCTAGACGGCTTGCATTTAAGCCCTCTGCCCAAAACATTGTGTTATCCATTCCCAACGGCTCTAACAATTCATTTGTCAGATATCGATCGAACGGCATACCAGACCAAACTTCAACTAATTTTCCAAGAATAGTTGCGTGTATCCCATAACGAAATTCAGTGCCAGGGTCCTGAAATAATGGCACCCTTGCCGCATTTTTAACCATTTGGTCAAGAGTAATATTCTTATCTCTAACATTATTTTCACGATAAAGCCTTGAACTACGACTTCCCAAACCAGATGTATGAGTCAGTAAGTGGGCTACAGTGATTTCGCCGGTGCGAGGTTTAGTCTGAGAGATATCTGTGCTATTGGAATCTGTAAGAACACGTTGATTTTCAAACTCTGGAAGGTACTTCTTAATGGGGTCATCGAATTTAAATTTGCCCTGATCGTACATCTGTAGCACAGCAAAGCTAGTAATTTGCCGAGTCATTGAGTAAGTACGAAACAGAGCGTTATCGACCATTAATTTTTGCTGCTCTAAATCCATTTGCCCCAATGACTCGAAATAGACGATTTTCCCATCTCGGGCAACTGCAGCTACCACACCAGCAATATCACCGTCATCTATGTGTTGTTGAAGGTTTTCGGTGGCTGCGGCTAACTGAGCAGAAGACATTCCCACAGACTCAGCTACTGCGAAAGTAAGGTCCTGAGCAAATGGCTGATTACAGTAGATTAAGCCATATAGTAAAAACATTCCCTTCCGCAAACTAATAGAAATTTTCTCCGCTTTCCCCCCAGATTCTTTAGAGTTTTTCCTGCTCATTGTAGTTTTTACCTGTTTAGTTATGATCCATTCCATCATCCTAATGATTCCTTTTTAACGGAAATAACAGTAAGACTTAACAGCCCTCTACGTAGATTTATAATTATGCATAGACAACATTGAGAAATACAAAAGGCTTAGTTCGGTTTATTCAGTACGGATTCCCAGTCGTACTTAGTATCGGCTATCACAATAAAATGCGGGTTTAGGAGCTCTTCCTTCTGGTTATACTTGAGATTTTGGAAATCTCTGTCTACGATTTTTCCACCAGCTGCAGAAACTACTGCATGTGCGGCAGCCGTATCCCATTCACAAGTAGCCGCTAATCTTGGATAGATGTCAGCGACACCCTCGGCCAACAGACATATTTTCAGAGAGCTCCCCATGCTTACCACTTCAGTGTTGCTGAATCGTTCTTTAATAAGTTGGATTAGGCCATCTACCAATTCGCCACGGTGGCTCCTGCTGGCTACTACACGAATCAATTGCGTTGGTGACTCTATCGAAGAACATTGAATTGGTATAGTGCCTTCCTTGGACATTTTCCACGCACCTACATCCAGTTTTCCGACATAGGTGGTATCTAGTACGGGCACATGTACTACCCCTAGCGTCGCTACGCCGTTTTCTATCAAAGCAATGTTTACCGTAAACTCTCCATTGCGCTTAATAAACTCTTTGGTTCCGTCTAGAGGATCAACTAACCAATAACGCTCCCAGGAATTGCGCTCTTTAGCACTAATGAACTCTGACTCCTCAGAAAGTACGGGAATCTGATCATCGAGGGTAATTAGCAGTTCCACAATTAAAGTATGAGCACGCCGATCTGCTTCGGTGAGCGGAGAGTCGTCTATTTTAGTTGAAATGGCGATGTTGCCAGCTTGATTATAAACAGCCAGAATTTCTTGCCCTGCTTTCAAAGCAATCTTAACTACGCTATCGAGAAGAGTGTCATCCCACATTTATAAACTCACTTAGGTCTTTAAAGTAGATCATGGTGATTCTAATTTCTGGCTTGCTTAGGTAAGCTGATGCATCTTGCAATACAGAATGCCTATTGCCAAGTAATTCTTCCTGGAGACTCTCAATGCTTTCGTGGGGCGACATCGATACCATCATGTTTGATATGGATGGAACACTATTGGATCTACACTTCGATAGTTATTTCTGGCATAACCTGATTCCTCAAGCTTACAGTGAAAAGCATAATATCAGCGTAGAGGTAGCTCAAGATAAAATTCTTGCTGGCTATGAAAAAGTTTATGGATTACTAGATTGGTATTGTCTCGACCACTGGACTGAAGAATTAGGTCTCGACATTAAAGAATTGAAAAAAACAATCACGCACAAAATCGCAATTCGTCCTAATGTATTGATCTTATTAAAAGAACTCCAATTGTTGCAAAAAAGAATTATTTTAATTACTAATGCACATCCAATAAGTTTGAATATTAAAATGAAGCACACCGGGCTCGAAGTTTTTTTTCATCAATGTATTAGTTCGCATTCACTTGAGCTAGCAAAAGAAAACCCTGGCTTCTGGGAAAAACTTCAGAGCCTTGAACCTTATAAACCTGATCGAACGGTTTTATTCGATGATTCATTGCCGGTCTTGCAACAGGCAAAACGAGAAGGAATAAAATATTTGTTCGGTATCGCGCAACCTGACAGTAAAAATTCGCCCATTGAATTAGAAGATTTTCCACAGATCGAAGACTTTAATCAAATTCTTCCATCTTCTTTAAACGCTAAGGAAATAACTAATGGCTGAATGCAAATCCATTCGAGCTAATTCTAATACTGACGCTAAAACTAGCTCAGAAAGCATGGTCAAAGTCAGACTAGATAAATGGCTTTGGGCAGCCCGCTTCTATAAGACTCGTTCACTTGCCAAACAGGCAGTTGATGGTGGCAAAGTCCAATGTAACGGTAGTCGAGCCAAGCCTAGCAAGGAAATCGATATCGGTATAGAAATTAAGTTGAGGCAGGGCCTTGATGACAAGACTGTCAAAGTAGTGGCGTTAAGTGAACAACGTCGAGGTGCATCAGATGCGCAAAAACTATACGAAGAAACTTCTGGGAGCATAGAGCAAAGAGAAAAACTAATTGCGCAACGAAAGGCGCAACCTAGCCATTGGGCAACACCCGCTAAGCCAAATAAGAAAGATAGAAGACTGATCCAAAAATTCAAACAGAGAGAATAGAACCTAGGCGATGAATAGCTGAAAGATTCAGCTGTTAGCACAAAGTCAAGATTTTTGTCATAATGCCGCTCCCTCAACGAGCTAGGCTTTGGCTCTGAAGTGGCAACAGGAGTGACCTTGAGCAAGCAATTCACTGAGTCCCTGCAGCGTTATCAGTTACCCAAGTTCGAAACAGCATGGGGGGCTATCCGACGAGGGATAGAGAAAGAAAGTCTTAGAATTTCGCCAGAAGGGCACATTTCACAAGCTGGCCATCCTAAATCTTTGGGCGCCTCCCTCACCAATCCATTCATTACCACTGATTTTTCAGAAGCCCTACTGGAGTTTATTACACCAGCCTATGCGGGCATTGGCGAATGTCTGCAGAAGCTTGATGATATTCATCGCTTCACCTTTGAAAATCTGGATCATAACGAAATGCTTTGGGTCACCAGTATGCCTTGCCCATTAAGCGCGGATACTAAAATTCCCATCGCTCAATACGGCATCTCGAATATTGGCAAGTTAAAAACTTTATATCGACATGGCTTAAGCCATCGTTATGGCAGTTTGATGCAGACGATTTCTGGTTTACATTACAATTTCTCAATGCCAGACTCATTTTGGCTACCTTATAAAGAACTATGTAATTTCGAAGGTGATGTAACAGAATTTAGGACACAAAAGTACCTCCACCTAATTCGAAACTTTCATCGTTATTCCTGGTTACTTATTTACCTTTTCGGAGCCTCACCAGCTGCTTGCAAATGTTTTGTGCAAGGGAGAGAACACAGTCTAGATGAATTTGACGACACTAGTTTATACTTATCCAACGCAACCTGCTTGCGCATGGGCAATCTCGGTTATAAGAGTGAAGCGCAGGAGTCTCTGTTTGTCTGTTACAACGAACTGAACTCCTATGTCGAGTGTTTAGATAAAGCAATGCGCACTCCTTATCCAAAATATGAGGAAATTGGGGCCAATGCTAATGGCGAGTTTGTTCAGATCAATAGCAATCTCTTGCAATTAGAAAATGAGTTTTATAGCACTATCCGGCCCAAGCGAAATGTTAGTCGGGGGGAACGCCCTCTCGATGCTTTGACTGCAAACGGGATCGAATATATTGAAGTGCGTGCATTGGACCTCAATCCCTATTTGCCTTTGGGAATAGATTCTGAACAGATTCGTTTTCTCGACACTTTCTTATTACATTGCCTACTAAGCGAAAGTCCTCATTGTAATGAAAGTGAGTTTTTCGAAATTGCTAAAAATATGACTGCTGTTGTTGAGCATGGTAGAGATAAAGACCTGACGTTAAACTCAGAAGGCAAGCCGAAGAAATTGCGCGAATGGGCAGGAGAGTTAATCGAGGAGTTAGGTTATGCCGCCGGCCTATTGGATCATACGCATAATACATCTCTTTATGAAGAAAGCTTGCAAGCACAAGTTAACAAAGTCATAAATTCAGACCTAACTCCGTCTGGAAAAATGCTTAAGGCAATGAGGGCAGGAAATTTGTCATTTTTTGAATTTTCAATGCAACAGTCACGAAAACAAAATGATTATTTCAAGCAAAAAAGACTAAATGAAGAAACCAATACTTTTATGGAAAACATCAGCCGCGATTCATTGGTAAAACAGCAAGAAATCGAGAATGCAGACACTATTAGTTTTGAAG
Source organism: Gammaproteobacteria bacterium (assembly GCA_963854365.1). Lineage (GTDB taxonomy): Bacteria > Pseudomonadota > Gammaproteobacteria > Pseudomonadales > Pseudohongiellaceae > UBA9145. The sequence goes on along the minus strand of CAWKZI010000062.1, from coordinate 4,118 downwards.
ATTTTCTTAAAGATTGGAATAGCACATAAATTGGGGATGGTACTGTTAGACTATTGCTGAGCGACGAAATTTGTAAAATAGAGATTTTTGATACCAACATCCCAAAACCTTTCCAGAGCCAGCATCAACTGCAGCAACTTTATTTACTACATAACGGCGCAAAGCTTCTCCCCTAATAGCGAAAGTTTGGTTTTCTTCAGCTTGCTCACCGAACCTAATAATTAAACTATTCTTGTAGGGAGACTCCATACTGCTATTTCTTGGCTAAACCATCCCGCACGAGCCAAAATCCAACAGATTATTCTGCCCCCAAAATAAGTATAGCTATAAATTTTTCAGATGGCCGTATAGCCAACGAACAGGCTATCTGGTGTAGAATGCAAATAGAGAAGAATAAAGCTTTATAGGAGCAGTAGATGGCACTGACAATTCCAGATAACCGCATTATCAATTTCGGTGTTTTTGCCGCCTGTGTCGCAACCATCAGCATCGTGCTTTATATGGAGCACGTAATGTTGCTATCTCCCTGCGGCTTATGTATTACTCAGCGGGTATTCGTGATTCTCTGTGGATTATGTTGCCTGTCATCAGCAATTCACAATCCGTCTTTCGTTGGTCAAAGAAACTATGCCTTTTTGGGAGCTTCCATGTGTATATTTGGGAGTTACTTTGCCCTCCGGCAGATTTGGTTACAAGGCCTCCCTGAAGATCAGGTTCCTGCCTGCGGGCCAGGCTTTACCTATATCCTAGAAAATTTTCCCTTCATGGATTTATTTAATTTTCTGTTAGTTGGCGATGGCAATTGTGCGGAAGTGAAGTATCGTTTTCTTGGCATCTTCACGATTCCTCAGATGTCGATGGTCGCCTATGTGTTGTTGTTCAGTACTTGTATGTACATAGCTTTTCGCAAACGTCTCCAAGCTAGCTAGTTCAGAAAAATTCAGCAACCTCAGCCTCTTTTCTGAGGCTGATCCGCGCCGATTCCAGTAATAAAGAAAATAGCGAATCGAATTCCCTTACCTGTATTGGCGGAACTGCGTCGCGCCCTGGCGGCTTCGCAAATATATAAAGCAGTAGTTATTTCTTTGTCATCTCTGTGAATAGGTACCAGGGCACCTTGTTTTGGTCATCTTTATTACCAAGGTTTTCGAATTTTGATAGGACCAAACCATGCTTGGACGCTAAATTTTCGGCTCCCTCAGAAAGGGATTCTCCTGTCGGGATTCCAAACATTATTTTCTCGCTGTAGTATTTCACTCCAGCATGAGCGCGCTTGCTCCACTTTGTGTGTGGTGGATTACCTTTCACCATGTCTTCACTAAAAAAATCTATACCGATCACACTACCTTGGGGAAGTGTTGAGAAAAGCGCTAACGTGGAATTTATTGCTTCTTCTGTCAGATACATAGTCACACCCTCCCAGAGGATATAGGTTATCTTGTTTGGGTCAAATCCGCTCGTTAAGAGAGCATCCATCCAGGTTTCTTGATTAAAGTCTGTCTCGACAAAAGTCACGTGGTTATGGAGAATTTCGGCTTTTTCTACTGCTTGTTTCTTTACATTTAAGGTAGGCGCCATGTCTACCTCGAAGCAATTGAGGTCTAATTCTTTTGGTAAATCATAGCATCGTGTGTCCCACCCTGCTCCTAGAATAATAAGCTGTTCGATAGAATTTTCAGTTCTGGAAAATGCCTCATTTATAGAGCGATCAAGAAAATCTGAGCGATGACTCATCATTGTCATCAACGTGGAAGGGCGCGGCCCTGGGTACCCAAAAATGGAGCCCTTGTAACCGCTTATTTTGAGGGCAAGCCATGTCGTCTGAAGCATCAGAAACTTTACCGGTTGAGCGTATAGAATCATGTGTTCTGCAATTTTATACGCGGCGTTATCAATGCGGGTGCCAGCTATATGCAGAATAAGTCGCGCACCGTAAGGCTCTGCTGCTGTTCCAGAAATATTCTGGGGAATAATTACCCGGCGTACCCTCCAAGTGAAAATGACTACCCCAAGGATCAACAAAGGCATAATGGGTATTATTAAAATAATAAATATCAGTCCGCGCATAAAATAATTTCCTCTGTTATTAAGGAAAGTATAATAACTGTGTTTGTAAACACAACGCTAACAAATTGTTTTCCATCAACTGCATATGTGCGCTTAATTAGAAGCATTAATTTCCTACCCTCGGCGCCAACGAAAAAACTTCTCAAGTAACGGAAAATATTTATCTGGAAGACGTGCTGAACGCCATGTATTGGCGGCAAATTTATTCGCTTCCAATAAAGTCGGATAGATATGAGTCACTGCAGAGATCTTTTTCAATCCCATTCCATGAGTCATCGCAAATACAAACTCGCCTATTATTTCGGCGGAGTGGTATCCCACAATAGTAACACCCAAAATTTTGTCTTTACCCGGCACTGTTAGAACTTTTATGAAACCATGGGCTTCGCCGTCTGCAAGCGCACGATCATGCTTGTCTAAATCGTAGCGAGTAACCTCATAAGGAATTTCTCTCTCGACAGCCTCCTGTTCACTCAATCCAACGCGGGCGACTTCCGGATTAGTAAAAGTAGCCCAGGGCACAACATTGTAATTAGCTTGGGACCTCCAAAAGCCACCTAACATGGCGTTAAGAGAAGCAAACCAAGCCTGGAATGATGCCATATGTGTGAACTGGTAAGGCCCCGCAACGTCACCACAGGCGAAGATATTTGGATAGGCGGTTTGCAAATATTCATTTACCTGGATAGTGCCTTGAGACGCAATCGGCATATTCAGCGACTCTAAGCCAAAGCCTTCAACATTTGGCTTTCTACCGATTGCCAAGAGCACTGCATCAAAGGGAACGCGCACAGCAGCACCCTTGTGGTCTGCCTCCATATAACTCTCGCCATCTACAATTTCAAATCTATTAAGGCGGTGATCAGTAAGCACAGTAATACCTTCATCTGCAAAGCGACTCATAACTAAGTCAGAGACTTCTTTATCCTCTTTGGGCATGATTCTAGAAGCCAGATCAAGCTGGGTGACATTTGATCCGAGGTTATTAAAAGCCTGAGCTAATTCACATCCAATTGCCCCTCCACCGATCACCAATAGCCGTTTAGGTAATTCGGTCAAGGACCAGATGTTGTCTGAGGTAAGATAATTTATGCTCTCAAGACCAGGAATCGGAGGAACAAGAGGCCTAGCACCGGTCGCTATAATTATTGATCGCGTAGTAATCTCTTTCCCATTTACCACGACACAATATGGTGATTTTATTTCAGCTTCACCAATTTCTACCTCGACACCCAAAGAAGTAAATCTTTCAACTGAGTCATGAGGCTCAATAGCGGCAATTATTCCTTGTACTCGTTTCATTATCTCTGGAAAATTAACTTCTCCGAAGGAGTTTTCTATACCAAATTCTTTGCCTCGCCTAATATAGGACATGATTCGGCCGCTGCGAATTAGAGACTTGCTAGGTACACATCCCGTATTCAAACAATCGCCACCCATCTTGTGTTTCTCCACTAATAAAACTTTTGCTTTCGCTCCGGCAGCAACTAATGAGGCAACTAGTCCTGCAGATCCTGCTCCTATTACTATAATGTTCTTATCAAATGATTTTGGCCGAACATAGTTTTTCAGTAATTTTTTCTGATTAATATTATTCGTAATAAATTTGGCAATAAAAGGAACCGTTGCTAACAAAGCAAATGAAAGAATCACTGGCAAACTCACTAAGCCGGACAATGAGTTTATTTGCGCTAGCTCAGATCCGGCATTAACGTAGGCAGTGGTATACAAAATCATACCTACTTGGCTCACGAAATAGTAATCTCTCGTTCTAATGGGCGTTAAACCCATTAGTAAATTAACAATAAAAAATGGAATGATTGGTACAAGACGAATGCTAAACAAATAGAAATTGCCGTCTTTTTCTATGCCACGATTAATGGGCGCAAGATATCCGCCAAATTTGCGCTGTACCCAATCGCGTAATAGCCAGCGAGAAGCCAGAAACGCAAAAGTAGCACCGATTGAGCTCGCAAAGGAAATCAAGACGGTCCCCCAAAGAACTCCAAATATGCCTCCTCCTACTAGTGTCATTATTAGCGCGCCGGGAA
>CAWKZI010000061.1:0-9056 GCA_963854365.1 Gammaproteobacteria bacterium | reverse complement strand
CAGGGTCTATTCCAATTTCACTCAATATTGTTTTTGAACCCGCTAAGTCATCTATATCCAAGCAGCATAAAGGTACTGGCTCGCAATATGCGGGAAGTAAACCAACGTTGCCGCCGTTTAATTCAGCCCTGTTGTAAATTGCGTTTTCTTTTAAGTTCCAACCTTTAGTAGTAGGGACTTTCTGACCCTCTGCTACTGGGGTGTAAGCCAGCCTTATCATTATTGCTTAACCTCGGAATACTCAACAAAATACCCGGTGTCATGCATTCGATCTGCAAAAGCACTGGCCTCTAGGTATCGATCTGCGTCGTGTTCATAGACGCTGCGCCAGAACTTTTCACGGACAATATTTTCCAGATCGTCAGGGCAACTTGCTGTAAGAATGAAAAGGTCGGGACTACGATTATTCACAAGGCTTCCTCCATGGCACGTAGCTCATGGTTTTTAAAATAAACCCTGCCGCCGACCTTGACCGTTTGGGGAAGGATGCCTTTGTTAATGTGGTTGTATACTGTCGCAGGACAACGCCGGCTGTAGGTACAGTATTCCTGTACCGTTGTTAGTCCTTCACCCGACTTTATATCTTGTGCGATGCGATGACGCTCAGTTTTGGGCAGGGCAGGAAGGTTGCCGTAGAGAGTTTCGAGCTGGTCTTGCAGCTTGGCAATTTCTTGAATCAGTGCTTCAGGCGACATTAAATAAACCTCACTAAAGTTGGTTCGTTTTAAATTGTCGCTACACTAACGGATCTAGGGGTTTTTTCGGGGCAGGTTTACGTGGGGTTACGGAATTAACTCTCTTTGTTACGAAATAAAAGACTGTTGTTACGTTTCGGTTACTTTCCAGATAAATTGCTTCAGTGCATTTTCAGTCATAGACGTTTCTTCATCATACTCATCCCAATAGTAAATCGACTTAGCGGCATCGACGTCATCTGGACTTTTACCAAACCTGACAAACATCTTAGGTTTTTTCTCTTTAATGATCTGCTTCATTTCACTGAGAGATGGTCGCTTCTTGCCTGCGTTGCTGTATTCGCTAAGCTGGTTATGTATCCACTTATGAAAAGTGTCTGTAAATTCACTGCGAGGCTTAACCTTAAATAATTTTTCTGGCTTTACGACTTCAGCCTTTGCTTCCACGCGGCTTAGAGTTTCGCGTATTGAGGCTTCGCCCAAAACATTTTGCACGCCGGGTCTGCCTATGAAATCTCCCGGGATGAGCCCGTAATCAAATGCTACTTTGAGCCAAGGAATAGAAATGCGTTCTGCAATATGACGCCCACTAAAAAACCCGCGAGTCACTATGTCTAAAATAACCTTTGGTGTGTAACGATTCCGCCATGGCGCATCATCATCTAAATGCGTAGCCTGTCGGGAGGAAACACCAAGACCTCTAGGGATATTTTCTACGAGTATATCCTCAATCTTTTTCTGAGCAGACTGAGCATCGCGATATTCGGTAGTGCCGTATTTTACTTCTTGATCATCGACCACGCTCCGCAGAATCATGGGATCAATCAAAGTAGAAAACCCAATAATGAGCCAAGCTGTTTGCTCAATCGACCAGTCATACTGTTGAAATGCGTGCTTAAGTGATTTGCTTAACTTAAGATCAGTTTTGAAATCATCACTCATCAGCTTGCCTTCTTCCGAGTCGGAACGACTTTGCCTTTGCCTCTCACCTTGCTGAAAGCGTACTTCTCATATCCGTTTACTATTTCTCGCCTATCCTCAACCATTGCCTCATCACGATCGTAGGCAGCATGAGTGCTTGATTCTTCAAGGTGTTGCATCATTAATTCGCGAGTGTCTTTATCCCACCGCTCTTTTTTAGCCCAAGTGTTCATTGTGGTGCGGAAACCATGCATGCACCCCACGAAACCAAGAGACGGTGGAAGAGTAGATAAAGCCTTATCGTGAAATGCGTTGCCTTGGAGTGTGCTAAAAATGCGTCCTGTTTTGTGCCTGGCGCTTGGTTGAGCCTTAAGGATTCTTATAGCTGTAGGATGAAGCGGTACTTCCCAATTTCGTGTTGTCTTTTTACCAACCTTATGTGGCGGTATATCCCAAACCTTTTTATCTAAATCAATATCTTCCCACTCAGCATAGCGTGTTGCTTTTGAGCGAGTGCAACAGAGCATGCCAAAGATCAAACAATCAATATCAGGTCTACCGCCTTTAGGCTGCCTATCTTGACGTGCTATTAATTTCTCAACGAACCTTGGTAAATCTTCCCAGTGTACAAACGGTCGATGCTCAACAGTGTGTACGGTGCTTGGTGACGAAAAGTCTACGTCTAGATTGTTCTTATAAGTTGCGACATTGAAGTGAGAATGGCGCTTTCCAAGGTTTGTTATGCCTTTTTGGATTATATTGAAGACATACCTTCTTAATCTCTCGCCAGTCGGATTCGACTCTTTCCAGAGATGCTTTCCTTGAACCGTCTTCTGGTTCAGCATCTTCTTAATATGGGCGTAGGTAATATCTAGGATCGCTACGCTACCAAATAACGGGTAAGCATAATCACGCATATATTGGCGGCATCTGGTGGGTCCAGTGGCAGTTTTCCACTCAGTTCCAGTTTGCTGTTCGATCCACTCTTCTGCGACTTCCTGAAACGTAATCGCTTGTGCCTTTTCCGCTAGTACGGCTAATTTTTCCTGCTTGCGCTCAAGGATTGGATCTTTTTGCTGAGCGATTAATCCTTCGTAATGCTGAGCTAGTGTTCGAGCCTGTTTTAACGTCAGTGCTTCACTATTCTCATCAGCGAGATAGGTATAACTGCCAATGCCCATCTTGGATCTTTTCCCGCCAAACGAATAACGGTATATCCAAGATCGACTGCCTGACTTCGTACATTGAAGGTAAAGCCTTGAGACGCCTCCTACAGGGCGAAGTGTCGGAGTTGGGTTACCTCTGCTGTCTACATTTTTTGGATCCCACTTAAGCTCTGAGACGGCTCTCGCGGTTAATTCTTTGGCTTTTTTGGGCATATACGTACCAACAGACGTACCAACAAAACATAGATTATATTGTAATCATTTAGAGGGATTTAGACAACAGAGAGACGAATAAGCCCATATAATAGTATTTACAGAGGTGTTGATTGAATCAAATTAGAAAGATTTAGAAGTGCTTAGATAAATAGTTGGTGCCCGGGGCCGGAATCGAACCGGCACGGTGTTTCCACCGAGGGATTTTAAGTCCCTTGCGTCTACCAATTTCGCCACCCGGGCATAGTGTTTATGGGGGCTGTAGAGGAGTGAATGGAATTATAAGTAATCAAAAGTCATTTTAAGGGATCAAAAGGGGGTACAATTTTTGATCTCTACAACTTATACTTCCGTTCGCTATCTCGGCGCGCATCTTACCAAATAAAACTCCTACCGGCCAAGCAATCCCTGGCTATTGAGTTCCAACCACTCCTAGTAGCCGTCAACCTAAAGTCTAAATATGAAAGAGGCTGTAAGTGGTTGTATTCAGCAAAAAGTGGCATCCCCTAGGGGTTTCGAACCCCTATCGTGCTCCGGCATATTTAATGGCCGGATCGCTAACATCTTAAAACTTGGAGCAAACTAGTGAGAAATTTCTTTAGGTTATTCTGCGCTAGAAAGTTGATCTAATCTTGAGCACAAATTCTGGTCCGGTGGTATAGCAGGGATTCTCAATTTCAATCAGATCTCGGTCGCGTAGATAGCCATTATACCGCTTACGCAGACTACAATTTTCGGTATCCAGCGCGTTGTTAATTTCAAATCGATAGGTCAAATTTGCAAAACCTACTTTCTCGGCAAAGAAAGTCAAATTTGGCTGTAACTTTCCACCGCTGTAAAACACCACATTGTCGATATCATACATGACTCTATTTCCACCAGTGCCACCCATCTCTCCAAACCCTTCCTGATAGTTCAGGCCAAAACTGAGATTTCTTTCAGGGATATCCTGACGATAACCAAAGCGGAACCCACCGCGATCAAAAGGTATTATTGAGCGCTTTTTTGCAATTAGCGGATCATAGATATAAGCGTCTTCTAGATTGAGGCCGGCAGTAATCACTGCCTGCGGAAGATTCAGAAAACCTAATCGAATGCTCGCATTAAGATACAGTCCAAAAACTTTCCCGTCGCCCACATTCCCATTAGCACTAAGCAGATTCTGGGGGTCTGGCGAAATATCGACCTTCCCTATGGAATCGCGCACATCGTAATAGAAAAACCTGGAATTCAGGACGCCACCATCGTTTGGCAGCCGGTAATCAAGATTGATGTTGTAACGCCAGGTTTGTTCCTGTTCCAACTCCGGGTTTCCTGCAACAGTGTTCTGATCATCATCCTGCGGATTAACGCCGGCCGAGAAGTCTCTAAAACTAAGCTGAGAAACATCTTTCTCTGCCGATACACGCAATTGTAGGCTTCGGCTTATATCGAAACGAAAATCTAACTTAGGTTTAACAAAATCAAAATCTCGCTTTTTATTTACATCACCTGATTGTTCAATTTCTGACACTTCGTACAATAAACTGCTTTCCAATGACATACGCTGATTGATCTGCCAATTGTGAGTGGCGAAGCCTTCTACCCGAACCTCTTCCACCTCAGAAATTGCATTGGGCACAGAAATCGGACGCAAGCCACCGAAGTCAATAGAGGTAATTCCCGGGACATTTAATCCCAGGCGCAACGATGAATCTTGAATTGTTTGCGCTCCTTCAACACCAATCTCCAAATCCTGACCTTCTTGAAGACCCCAGCCATACGAGGTTCTTACAATACGTTCCCGATAGCGACTTTGGGTATCCAGAAAAAGATTCTTCTTCTCGGGCTCCCCAAAAGCAGATGAGGCAAACCGTTCGCGCGTGCTCTCATTATTCTGCTCATTAACAATAAACAACAATTTGTATTTACTGCCATTGGAAAAGCTGTGCTCATAGTCGCCACCAAATTCCCAATTGTTTGACATAGACGGGATATCTTCGCGTTCCATGGAGACCGATACTGGCGAGCTTTGATAATCAGTTATAGTTCTAAGCAAATCAGAAGGCGGGTCGTTCTCGCTGTATAAAGCATTGAACGCAATTCGATCATCAGGTGTAGCCTGATAAACTAAGTTTGTATTAAATCGATAGTTAGTCTGTTCAGTATACTGATCAACTGCTCGGGTCTCGTTCAGAGAGCGATCTGCCAGCAGGCTAGTTTCAAAACTTTCCTTCAAGGGGTGGCAATTGCCCCACCAGGTACCACCGTTGCAACCAGAACCTACATCTGCACTCATAAGATAGTCGAGCTGGCCCGCTTGGCCGCTGTAAGAAATGGTACCCAGCGGCTTTAATTTGCCATCATGAAACCGGGTAAAACCTAGTTCAGTTGAAATATTCGACGTTGATCGTCCCGCCTTCAACACAATATTAACCAATTGCCCTGTGTTTCGAACATCGAGATCTCCCGAAGTGCCGCGGATGATTTCAATATATTCCACCTGATCGGCTGAGATTCGATCCAACTGGCTACTTGCTTCGTTAGCCTTGCCCGCCAATCGCTTGCCGTTAATCAGTATCTGACCCTCGGCTCCAAGTCCGCGATCATTACCGCCAAAGCTCGGAACCTGATTGCCCTCAAGAGCAAGCCCGATACCCGGAATACGATTTAGCATATCGCTGACTGATACGGCACCGTATTCGTCGAAATAAGAAGCTGGGTAGGTAACAGTAGCATCGTCTTCAGGAAGCTCCTGCGCCAAGGCAAGGCCTGAGAATGCTAGAAAAAATACGGCTGTTACATAGGTATAGCGGGCATTTACTGCCATGTTTTATTACTCGGTTTGATTTCTTGGAACACTCTCAAATTCAGGACGCTAGGTAGTGACAGCATCTCTGTAAAGCTCTATTTACGGGGGTTTATTAAAGTTTTAAAGTCCCATGCGTCTACCAATTTCGCCACCCGCCCAAATTTCAGGTGGGCTTCTAAGCAATGGAGGCTGAGGTCGGAATCGAACCGGCGTACACGGAGTTGCAGTCCGCTGCATGACCACTCTGCCACTCAGCCCTTACTTACTTATTTCTAACTATTTAACCCATACTAATGGATACACAGAAGTTGGTTAGCTGCGCTTTTATGTATTTATTCGTTGAATTACTGCCATAAAAAATGGAGCGGGAAACCAGATTCGAACTGGCGACCCCGACCTTGGCAAGGTCGTGCTCTACCAACTGAGCTATTCCCGCATGTAAGATTTCTATTATGTTCAATTTCTAGCCATATTAGCAATCAGAAGGTATTTAATTGCTGTAACTAAAAAGAGGCGCCTATTCTAATCGTTGGGCTCTCAGAGTCAAGCAGGACGGGCATTTAGCTAATAAAGCTCTTTTTTAACTATCTATCGGAAACAATACCACCCAAGCGTTTCGAAAATAGGTAATCATCGACCAAACACTTAATACTGCAGCTAAATTAATTAACCAATAGCCGCAGAGCCAAACCCACTCGGAAGATTTTGGCGAGTTAAGCAGTAAAGTGATAATTGCTAACATCTGCGCTGTAGTTTTCAATTTACCGATAAAAGCAACCCTAACCACATCCCGCTGCCCCCTTGCCCCTGCCCATTCCCTTAACGCTGATACTAATAATTCTCTAAAAACGATTACTACTACGGCAATTAAAATAGCCGGGTAAACCGTTAATAACAGCAAAAGAATTGAAGCTACAAGAAGCTTGTCTGCAACAGGATCAAAAAAAGCACCAAAATCTGAAGCTTGCGAAAGCCTGCGGGCCAGAAAACCATCTAGCCAATCCGTTAAGCTGGCAATAGAAAATAATAATGCCGACCAAAAATAGGCAAATTCTATCTCAGAGAGATACACCCAGATGATAATCGGGATTAGGAGTATCCGGGAAATTGTCGTGGCGTTAGCCAAATTCATAAGAATATTCAAAAATTATCATTATCAGGAAGCAATTAGCTATATTAAAAAAGAAAAGTAAATTGTGACAAACCTCTGCAAATCTGCGATCCCTAGCTAATTAATCATTGTTTAAGTACGCATAAATGTTTTCGGCCAATTTCTTACTAATCCCAGCTACTTTTGCAATTTCACTCTCACTGGCTTTCTTTATTTCTTGCTGACCACCAAAATGGCGCAGCAATTCTCGCCGTCGCTTAGGTCCCAGCCCAGGAATTTGTTCTAAGTGGCTCTGCTTCCTCGCTTTACTTCGTCGCTGTCGATGGCCAGTAATCGCAAAGCGATGAGCCTCATCACGTACTTGCTGAAGTAAATGTAGTGCTGGAGATTCAGTAGCCAAGGCTATTTCCTTATAACTCTTACCAACATCAAGGAATAAGGTCTCCTGCCCAGCGCGGCGGCTAATCCCTTTAGCTATACCGAGTAACTGTATTTCTGGGAGCTGGAACTTCTCCATAATTTTCCTTGCCTGACTTAATTGGCCCTTCCCACCATCTATAAGTAAGACATCAGGGATTTTAGCTTCGCCCTTGGCTAATCGTGTGAAGCGTCGACCCAACACCTGCTCCATAGCACCGTAATCATCTCCTGGAATAATATCTTTGATATTGAAGCGTCGATAGTCACTTTTCAACGGACCGGTCTCGTCAAACACCACGCAAGAGGCAACTGTCTCTTCGCCACTGGTGTGGCTAATATCAAAACACTCTAATCTAGCAGGGGTATTTTCTAGATTAAGTATGCCCTGTAATTCCCTAAATCTATTAAGAATATTCTTTTTATTACTAACGTAACCTTGAAATGATTCGTAGACGTTGGTAACAGCGAGCTGAAGCCATTTTTTCCGGTGACCACGAACATTACTGGACAACTTGACCTTACGCCCAGCAACATAACTTAAAGCTTCTTGCAACTCTCCAGCACCTTCCAATTTAGCCGGTATAATCAATTCCGTAGGAATGTTAGAGACCTTTTCATCGCCTAGATAAGTCTGTGAGATAAATGCCATCAACAAATCGTTCACATCGGCTGCCAATCGATATTTAGGAAAATGGCTCTTGCTACCTATTACTCGACCGGCACGGACGTAAATGCCGTAGACACAGGCATACCCTTGCTCTAGTTGTGCCGCCAGAATGTCAGCATCGCCGCCCTGATTAGCGACATACTGCTCTTCTTGAATACGCCGGAGATCAATCATTTGATCACGGATAACAGCTGCTCTTTCAAACCGCTCTTGCTTAGCCGCAAGCTCCATATTCTTAGTAAGCTCTTTACTTATTACATTACTTTTCCCTTGCAAAAACAGAGTCGAGTAGCGCACATCTCTTGCATATTCTTCTTTTGAAATTAAGTTCACACAGGGCGCCGTACAACGGCTAATTTGATACTGCAAACAAGGCCGCGTGCGATTATTAAAATAACTATCCTCACACTGCCTGACCCTAAATACTTTCTGCAAGACTTGTAAAGTCTCGCGAGTAGCGTTGGCACTAGGATATGGCCCAAAAAACTTAGCTTTGATGTTCCTGCTACCGCGGTAAAAACCTAATCGAGGAAATTCATCTAGCTCGGTTAATATTATGTAAGGGTAGGACTTATCATCCCGTAGCTGAATATTATAGTTTGGCCGGTGAGTTTTTATTAGGCTCTGCTCTAAAAGCAGCGCCTCAGTCTCACTGCTGGTAACAGTAATCTCTATTTCCGCAATTTTCTCAACCATGGCCAGGGTTTTGCTCGCCAAGCCAGAAGCTCTAAAATAGCTGCCCACTCTATTCTTGAGATTACGAGCCTTCCCTACATAAATCACTACGCCATCATTATTAAGCATACGATAGACACCTGGCCGACTACTTAGATTAGCTAGGAAGTTCTTATGATCAAATATCTCTAATTTTTTCTCAGGCATGCGGAACGGTCACTGGTTTAACTTCGATAGAACATAGTGTGTAAGAGGTTAGCGGAAGGCGCTAATAGTCTCAACAGCTGTAAACAATTTTGAAACTAAGCTCGCGTAGGTCAGCAATTCGACTCACTTTTCTAGCGCCTATGAGAGTCAGAACGATCCTTATCGCACACTAAAACAATTTGCAAAAAAA
>CAWKZI010000060.1:0-9063 GCA_963854365.1 Gammaproteobacteria bacterium | reverse complement strand
CAGCGATAGGTTCTTATTATTAAAATCGTTTGAGAAAACAGATTTGAGAGTGTGCCGCTTATCGGCATTAGATTCAACAAAGGGAAGGTAACTGCAATCCATTTTCTCTCCTGTCCCAGACTTATCCCAGCTGTTATAGTGCATCGTTAACTCTGTAGCTTACACTCCAATAATTACCAATTTTTTATCCCACAAAAAGGAATAATTTATGAAGGGTATAAGAGGCATAGCAATACTGCTTTGCTCAATGCTGTTCAACGGTTTGATCTACGCACAAAGTGCAGTGGTTCTATACAATGAACGTGCTGTTGCCATCGAACAGACTCTGCCGGATGCTACTGAGCTTTGGGTTAAGCCTCAAGACCTAACGCGAATCAATGATTTCGTGCTCAAGCCAGAAGGTGCCTGTCTTGCTGAACTTTGCATTCCAGTGCTACAGGACCGCGATAGCGACATGTATGTCACTCGACAAAATCAGGGCTGGTTCAACGTAACTGGCCTCGCAGATAAACTGCAGCAAGCTCATATGGCCGATTATCAAGATGGTGTTTGGAGCTTTGGGGTTATGCCTTTAGAAAGACAAGCTTTCTTCGGTTCAGGACAAGCCCCTGATTTTAGCCTGCCCGACCGCGATGGTAATTTGATCAGGCTCTCGGATTTTCGGGGGAAAAAGGTCTTGCTCCTCACCTGGGCCTCGTGGTGAGGCTGCAGATTTGACGTGCCCGTGTGGCAGTCTATTTACGAAGAACTTAACGACGACTCTTTTGAGATTATTTCCGTTGCTCAAGATAGCGGTGGTGAAGAAGCGGCTGGATTCATCTTTGATGATGCGGAAGTCACTTACACATCTATAATTGATGTAAATCACCATATTAGTGCTCTTTATAACTTACTGAATGTGCCTTCTGGTGTGTGGATCGATGAAAAAGGCCAGATTGCCCGTATCAATGAAGGTACTTATGCCACCACTCACTACGACGGTGCTTTTGGCAATGATGACTATGTACCAATAGTAAGGGACTGGGTGGCCAAGGGAGCAGATAGCGCTTACGTGTGGGACCGAGACAAAGTCAAGGAAAGCATTTTTTTGCGCAGCGATGAAGCAGAATTAGCTGCACCAGCATTTCGCTTGGGTAGCTACTACTTCAACCAAGATAATGATGTAAAGGCCGAGAAGTACTGGACGATAGCGCAGGAATTAGACCCAAACAGCTGGAATTACCTGCGTCAAGACCTTCAGTATGAAGAAGGAGGTTCGGCAGGCCCTGAGTGGCGCGAGCGCCGCGATCGGGTTGAAGGAGCCGGTGGCAGCTATTATGCACCACTGGAAATAGAAGATGGAGCGGCTAATTAGCCCTCATTAGATGGACATTTAGACCGCGTCAAACTACCATTTAATTATTAAATGATCCAAAAATCTCTAATTAAGGAGAAAGGCATGAGAATTTTATCAAAGTTAGTGACTCTAATTATTGGAGGAGCAATAAGCATGGGCGCTGCAGCCGCTCAAGCCCAGGACATGGACGGAGTTTCCTATAACACTCATGTCGCCAAAATTATCAATGAAAACTGCGTTGTCTGTCACCGCGAGGGTGGTGTTGGGCCAATGCAACTTACTAACTATGAGCAAGTGCGGCCTTGGGCTCCTCTTATCCAACTAAAAGTAGCCAATCGAGAAATGCCTCCCTATGCTTACGATCACGGTATTGGTATCCAAGATCTGAAAGGTGACTGGCGTCTAAGTCAGGACGAAATCGATACGGTTGTGGCATGGGTAAACCAGGGGTCAGCTTTGGGTGATAATGACATCGTTCCTCCAGAGGCAAACCTTCCAGATCCTACAGCATGGACTTTTGCAGCGGAATTTGGGGAACCAAATCTTATTTTACCTTCAATTGCGATCGACATTCCTGCCAATGGTAACGACCTTTGGACCAAGCACTATGTAGAATCTGGACTCACCCAAGATCGATGTATTAAGGCCGTCCAGGTAAAACCTCGCGGGGATGCTAGAGCCGTTGTTCATCATGCTAACACCGATATCCTCGCACCCGATGAAGATGGCGAATATGAGCAGTATGGCTATCTCACGGAGTACGCGATGGGTAAATGGGGTGAGGTAATGCCGGAAGGTGTTTGCCGAACACTGCCACAAAATGCGCGAGTTCATTGGGATATCCATATGTTCCCAGGGGGTGTTGGCGCTACCGCGGAAGGAGGAATGATTAAGGATAACGTAGTAGAAGTTGGACTATGGTTCCATGACGAAGATTACATCGCTACATCCTCTCCGTATAAACAAGATCTTCGACCTTATATGATGCGCGACGGCTATGAAAATGGTGAGCTAATTATACCACCCAACGGCTATACGATGACCCAGGGTTTTCATTCTTTTGACCACCCAGTTCGTATCGACAGTTACCAGCCACATGGTCACCTCCGTATGAATGCAGCCTCATTTGAAATATTCTATCCTAGTACCGGTCGCACTGAGCAAATTAGCCAAGTTTCTAAGTGGAGTGCTACATGGCATCATAGCCACATCTATAACCCTGATGTAGCCCCCTTGTTGCCTGCTGGTGCCGTGCTTGTAATCAAGCAGTGGTATGACAATACTTCCTCCAACCCGAACAATCCTGACCCTGATATGTGGGTCGTGGATGGAAGCCGAACCGGTGATGAGATGTCTCATGCCTGGATCGCGGTGACCCACTTAGATGATGAAGGTTATGAAGAATTAGTCGCAGAACGAGAAGAAAAAGAGGAACGTTCTTTAGCTGGCAATGATTAGTTAAATCAATAAACATTCCTGATTCGTTCAGTTTAGAATCGAAAAGCCGACCAAGAAATTAGTCGGCTTTTTTATTGGATGTATAAAATATTTTACCTATCTTTTCTGGTATTTCCTTAACTGCCTTGGAGCAACATCAGCTGCATAAATAATAGAGTCATCAGCATTAGAAGTGATACCTGATGCTCCAGAGATTCGAGTTTGATCAGCCAAGTGTAAATTTGGGTCCGGAATAAAATAATTGACCTCACCAGTCAATGCACTACCGACATAAATTCCTCTACTAACACCTGGGTTATTTGTAGCGTTAGATGTTGAATCAGTAACATATAAAATGTCTGTTTCACGATTAAGATAAATACCACTAGGACGCCCAAAATTCCTTAATTCTTTGATAAAAGTCCCATCGAGTCGGAAAACTTGAATTCGGCTATTTCCTCGGTCTCCGACAAATAATTGTCCTCGAGAATCAATGACAATGTCATGCGGGGTGCTAAATTGCCCTACATTTGAACCGGTCGTGCCCCACTCGTTGGAGTATTGACCTGCCGGCGTAAACTTTACAATTCGATTATTCGGCCCTTCCCCATCAGCGACATAAATATCGCCATTTGGCGCGATAGCTACACTACTAGGTCGATTGAATCTACTTTGACTTTTGCCGACTACACCAGGAGTGCCAAGGATCATTAACAGCTCACCAGCAGGGCTGAGCTTCAAGACAGTAGCTCCGATCTCTCCCTCGATCAATGAAACATCTGTTACCCACATATTGCCTTCATGGTCAACCGAGAAGCCATGTGGCCTGCCGATTAAACCAGTACCAAAGGAATCTAGATAATCCCCACTTGCGGAGAATTTCAGAATAGGCGGGTGAACTGACCATCTACCGAAACAATTTGCACTAAGACCATCAGAATGCCCGGGGGCGACATTAGGATCTCCCAACACAACTTTGAAGCAACGATGAAGAACATATACATTCCCTTGAGAATCCACGCGAACTTGAATCATCTCTCCCCATTCACCACCATTCATAAAGCTCGGGGGAGTCGGTGCTTCGACAGCTTGGTATGGATTTAATTGGGAGAAAGCCAAATTGGAATAGAACAAACAAAGGAAAGCTATTGCGCCAAAACATTGCATTCTAATTTTACAGCTCACATTCCCTCCCTCAAGTTCAAGCTAATTTACTTGATTAAAAAAATAGCCGATGTTTTTTACTTGCATCGGCTATCAATCTTTACGAACTATACTTAATCGATCCTAGTTAGCAGTCCAAGGTGGTTCGATTAACAGATCTGCACTGGCTCCAGGTTTGGGTACAAATTTCTGTGTGCGACCGTATTGATTGTCACCACCATACATATTGCCGTCAGGGTCGACGGAGAATGTATGTACTTCGATGTAGCCATCTGGCAATTCCAGTGGAACTAACCAAGTATTCTTTATATTGCCTGCGAAATCATAGTTAATAAATCGAAGTGGGCCCAAATCAGTAATCCAGAAATCATCGTCATTAACAATAATATCTAAAGGCAGTGTTAGTTCGCCGATTGCTCTTTCAAATTCGACCGTGGCTGGATCATCGGTTGTTCGGAAAACGTTAACCCGACCACCAGAGCGATCTAGTACAAAAATCCTACCCTCAGGGCCAAGACCAATTGCATGAATTGTATTGAACTGTCCTGGGCCTTCTCCGAAGCCACCGAATTCGCCGAGATAGTTCATGCCATTATCCATGATCATGACTCGATGATTATCTAGACCATCGGCAACGAGGATTCTTCCATCTTCTAAGAAAGCCACATCCTGTGGGCGACCGAAATGAGTTCCGTCGCTACCAGACACACCTTTCTCACCGTAAGTGGCTAGCAATTCCTGGCCATCATTAGAGAAAACGTAGATCTGGTGGAAGGTTTCGTTAACTAACCAGATTTTCTTATCTGGGTCGTAAGGACTAATTCTAACTCTGTGGGGGCCTGGGCCCTCAGAACCTTCGCACAGGTAGTCCCACTGATCCCAAAGATCGCTGACTTCTCCGTTGGCATTCAGGGTATAGAGGCAGTTGTTCCAGACTCGCCGAGTGGTGTCTCTTAATACATTAAGGCCCATATCACCGGCGAAGCCGCGGTAGCTGTCAGGTATTGGGTAAGGCAGCACGGTTTCACCTCGTTGGGCGATAATGATTCGATCTGCTGATTCTGCCCAAACGCCGGAGTTTCCTCCAAAAGCGTAACCTTGCTCAGCAAAAGGCTTGTGCCACAAAGACTGAATATCGTAAGGACTCTCGATCATGGGGCCTCGCGCATTGCCCTGTTGGGCCAGCAGCTGCCCGCTGAACATGATAAACATTAGTAGTAATGGGATTTGACGGTCGATACGCATATTGATGCAACCTCTATTATCAGGCCCTTAAGGGCTCATTTTTGGTTAATTTCTAAGTTCAAGTTTTGATCCGCCTATCATGACAAATAAATGATCAAAGATTCAACTAACTTTTAGAAATCACAAATTGTTGCAAATTTTGAGGGTAAAGCTCGGCAGGAATTACTTCAAGGAATTTAGAGGTCGAGATGGCAAAAAGGCTAACGATCGAGCAGGTTCTGCTAGCTTTTGCACTTTGCGGAAGCTGACTGATAGTTTAAGGTGAAATGGCTTGGATAGAATCCTCAGGAATTGACAATACGATTAGGTAGACAACATACTCATAGAAAAGGCGAGTCAGTGTGAATGACTTTTTATATAGCCTGTTTTGAGTGAAAAGCTCAAACCACTAAAGTTAATATTCAAATCTAAAACTAGAAGCTCACAACGCTAAATCTCTCAGGACGTTTGCAATGAAAAACAAAAATCTTCTTACTATTGGAATCTCTGCAGTACTTTTTAGTTTTGCCAGTGCAACTTTGGCACAAAATTATTATGAAGCACCGATGACGGCTTGGGGTGTCCCCAATTTTCAAGGCGTATGGAAACATGCCACAGTGATGCCATTTGAGCGACCGCGAAATCTGGGAGAAAAGCAATCATATACTGAGGAAGAAGCTCTGCAATTGGAACGAGGAGTTCAGGAAAGATTTGAAGAAAATAATAAGCCACTTGACCCAAACCGACCGCCGCCAGAAGTTGCAGAATCATTACCTCCTATAGGTAACTATGATTTGTTCTGGCGTGATGACGCTAAATTTATTCCCACTATCGATGGTGAATTCAGAACATCTGCTATTATTGACCCGCCCGATGGGCGCATGCCTGAATTAATATCCGGTGTTAGAGACAAGATGCGCGAAGTGCGGGCAAACCTCCCGAACAGAAATGACGGGCCTGAAGGACGTGGATTGGGTGAACGTTGCTTGGTTGCTTTTGGAAATTTATCTGGCCCGGTTATGAGTCCGGTTATTTACAATAGTCATCTACAATTTGTGCAGTCTCCCGGGTATATCGCGATCACCGCTGAAATGGTTCACGACATTCGCATCATCAAGATTACTGATGAGCGCAATCCAGCCGCTGCGGTTCAGCGCAAGTGGATGGGTGATTCGATTGGTCACTGGGAAGGCAACACGTTAGTAGTTGAAACCAAGTATTTTAATGACTGGCATAGCCTGCGAGGAATACCTGTTGAAAACACGACAATTACAGAAACTTTCCGACGAGAAGCAAATAATAAATTAATCTATGGATTTACGGTTAGTGACTCTACTATATATTCTGCTGAATTTTCCGGTGAATATCCCCTGTCTCGAATCAATGAACCGCTCTATGAGTACGCCTGCCATGAAGGCAATTATGGTATGGTCGGAATTCTGGGAGGAGCTCGAAAATTAGAATCTATGGAAGGAAGTGAATAGTCGAGTGAGACTTCTTTACTATGGGTTTTATTTGCTCTCTTTTACTGCGGTTTGTCCCAGCGCCCACCCCGCAGCTATTGATGAAGCTGCGGTTCTCGCTGCGATGGAAAAGCCTGGGAGATTATCTGACGACATAGAAAGAGATCAGCGCAGCAAACCAGCATCAATAATCCCTCTACTCAATTTAGAAAGCAGCGACTATGTGGTCGATATTTTTGGTAGTGGCGGTTACTACAGTGAATTATTAGCTTCGGTAGTTGGCGAAGATGGTGAAGTTTTTCTACATAATAACGCTGGTTTCGAAGCATGGGGAATTAATGGATTAACAGACAGGTTCTCTAACAGAAATCCAGGAAATATTATTCGCCATACTCGAGAGGGATTGGAGCTAGATCTAAAAGAAGAGTCAATCGATGGTGCTCTTATCGTAATGGCAATTCATGATATGTATGTTATTCCCAAAAGGTACAATGGTGTTGAGTATGTTCAGGTTGGAGAAATGGCGAATGCGCAGTACTTGTTACAACAGGTGTATTTTAGCCTTAAACCCGGCGGCAGATTTGTTGTAATCGATCATGCCGGAGATGAGAGTTCTGACAATGAAACTGTCTCAGAACTGCATCGTATAATAGAGTCTTTTGTGCGGAAAGAAATTGAAAAACAAGGTTTCCAATTTCTTTCCAGCACCGACTCCCTTAGAAATAGCGAAGACGATCGTTCAATGATTGTTTTCGATTTAGACGTTCAAGGCAGGACTGATCGTTTCGTCTTGACCTTCGAAAAACCAGAATAAGAAACCTTACTTTCTAACCCATTTCTGCAGGCAACCTCCTGACGGACTAAGATCACAGCCTGATGTGAGTCCGGCAAAAATATTTCCTAGATTATCTGCAGCCATTCCTTCAGGTCTCGTGCCAGGAACAAAGAATTGCAAAGAGCCGTTGACTCTGCCGACTCGAATACCGACTTGGAACCCTGGATTACGTGCTGTTGAGCCGGGGCCACCTTCCGGCGCAACCGACGGGCCAGCTAACTCGCCACCTGATTCGGAATCAGCAACGACCATAGTGCCATTTTCAAGAATTGTAATACCACTGGGTCTACCGAAATGGCGCCAGTCATCAAGAAAATTAAGCTCTTTATCCAAGATCTGTACTCGATTGTTAGACCGGTCCGCTACAAATAGTCGATCGTTAGCGTCATAAGCTAAGGCGTGGGGGCCCATGAATTCCCCTGGGCCAGCGCCGAGCTTACCGACTGACTTAATAAAATCACCTTCGGGAGTAACAACGACTAAACGATCACCATCTTGTTGCGCATTAGAGGGCCTTGGCCAATGCCCATCAGCTATAATGATATTGCCGTCTGGAGTGACGGCGCAAGCAGTCGGCCCAATGAACGTGTCCTCTCCGGCTATAGAGACACCAGCCTTACCGAGACTCAGCAGGTGTTCTCCTTCCTGACTGAACTTGTGTATCTGAAAGCCACGACCAGCGGTAGATGGATCATCGCGAAATGGTCCGCTGTCCCCTGCCCACAAATTCCCATCATTATCCATACAAAAACCATGGGCCTGCACAATCATGCCTTCACCAAAACTTTTCGTAATCTGTCCATCCGCATTTATATAGTTAATAGGCGGTTCTGAACGGAAGAGCATCCACAAACCTCCAGTGTCATCTGGCAATAACCCAATAGCCGCTCCCCATTCCTGACCTGGTAACAACGTCGGCCAGTCTTCAACTAGCTCAAATGGATTATCCATAGTACTGGTTGTTCGTCGAGAAAGTTGTTGAGATTTCTCCAACTCAGCTTGTTCAACGGCATTTTGTGCTGACACATTTATAGAATACAAATTTAATATTAAAGCACCCGTTAAACTAATAATATTTTTTAGTAATCGCGATCGCATTCTTTAATCTCCTAATTATTTTTCTTTTTAAATAAATATAAATTTTAACTAAAAAAGAAATTACTCACCCGCTTACTCATATTCAAGTTCAATAAAGAGAATATTCCTAACAGGCTTTTTTCTTAATTCTCCAAGCATGCAATAAAGGCTCTGTATAACCGCTGGGTTGTTCAGCTCCCTTAAAAACTAAATCACAAGCTGCCTGAAAAGCAATAGAGGTTTCAAAATTACCTACCATTGCTTGATAGAGCGGATCATGAATATTTTGTTGATCTACCACTGCTGCCATTTTCTCAAGCGTCTTCCTTACTTGAGATTCGCTACACACTTTATGGACTATCCAATTAGTAATATGCTGACTTGATATTCTTAATGTCGCACGATCTTCCATTAAACCAATGTTATGAATGTCAGGTACTTTAGAACAACCAATACCTTGGTCTATCCAACGAACTACATAGCCTAAAATTCCCTGCGCACTGTTGTCTAGCTCGTGTTGAATTTTT
>CAWKZI010000059.1:0-9064 GCA_963854365.1 Gammaproteobacteria bacterium | reverse complement strand
GTTGGGTGCAGTAATTTGGCATTAGTGGGGATTAATTCCTGGGTGTCTGTTTATTTTATGAGGATACATGGCTGGACGATAAGTGAAGCCGGTTTTAATATCGGCATCGCTTTAATTTTAGGAGGGGCATTAGGGCTAATAATCGGAGGGTGGTTAAGCGATAAAATCTCCACCTACATAGCTGGAGGGAAAGCATTCTTTTGTTTAATTTGTGCTGTAATAGCCATTCCATTTTCGATACTTTTTGCTACAGAAGAAAATGCGTTCAATGCTCTCGTATTTTTTGCTTTAAGTTATAGTTTTATGGTGGCGCCTATTGCTCCGGCGGCCGCAATGCTTCAAGAAATAACACCCAATAGAATGAGAGGAATATTATCGGCTTTATACCTGCTCATCATAAGCTTAATCGGGCTAGCTTTTGGAGCGACTATAGTTGCACTTTTGAATGATATTTATTTTGGAGGTGATACAGGTATTCAACAAGCCTTATTGATATCAATACCTTCATTTAATCTATGCGCGGCTATTTTCTATTTTGTCTTGATTAAGCCTTATAGTATGAGATGTTCTTAAGGAGTTTTTTTTAAAAAAGAGCGAGACATTTATAGTTGATACTTAATAGTAAATTGGGGAAAAGCGCATAAAAATTGGAATTAGGAGTGTAAATCATGGGTGATTTTTTTACCGCGGCGCAACGTCAATTACAGAGAGAATTCGAAACTGTCAGCCTTGCCGATCGAATCGTAGAAGCTGTCGTTAGCGAAGAACTATCGGACCCGCAAGCCGAATTCATCCATAGCCGTAATATGTTTTACCTATCTACCATTGACGAGTCAGGTTATCCGTCCTGCTCCTATAAAGGTGGTGACCACGGCTTTGTAAGAGTGATTGATTCCAGAACTATTGTTTTTCCTAATTACGATGGAAATGGCATGTTTGTGTCCATGGGAAACATCCAAGCGAAAGCAAAAGTAGGCCTACTCTTCATTGATTTTGAAACCCCGCAACGCCTGCGATTGCGAGGTGAAGCTAGGTGCTTGAGTGAAGGCCCAATACTCGAAAGTTATCCAGGAGCTAACCTAGTCGTAGAGATATCAGTAGATCATGTGTGGTTGAATTGTCCGCGTTATGTGCATCGCATGCAGCCATTAGAGCAATCCCCTTACCTGCCAGGAAAGGATGGGGTAGCATCCTTGGCACTCTGGAAGCGCGTTGATATTCTCCAAGACGTGCTGAAGACTAAAGATCGCGACGAAGCGGAATCCTTAGGGCTTATTACCGTGGAGGAATATGAGGCGTACGTAGCCCGCGGCAAGCTTTTGTAAATCTGCGCTATCTTGTCGATATATGAAGTATCTATTGGTCGGTTAGTATTGAAAGTGGATAGTATTTATTAGCGCGCTAGTTCCAACGATTCTTGAACTCTAGCGCCGCGTAATATATTCATCATCCCATAATTACCTTCATGGCAAGCATAGTCATAGAGTAAACCATCGACTTTAATCATTGGCACCATGGATGTTATTTTGTCGGTAAACGTACCCGGGTCATCGATAGTAAATTCATACTCGATGGTTTCGGCATCAACTCTAGTAAATCGTTCAGTAAGAAGTTTCTCGTAAGAGTTTCCGTACGGCGATCCTAAAAAGCTTTGAGTTATATCATTAAAATTCTTGGTTTCCACCACCAGTGTTTCACCGTCCCAATACCCTCTTGAATTACCAGACCAAAGACGGATATTGTTATGCAGATCCGGACCGGCATTCAATGGAACAATGCGCGCATCGTGAACCATTTCCGTGATTATGACAGCATGATCTCTATGTTGAATGATCTGCACATTATTGTTGTAACTACTAGGAAGAAGAGGCGGGCCCGCATTGAAACCAACTATACAACGCTCGGAAAGGTGTCTGTCTTCTGGTCCATCAAATCCAACGTCTAGTGCGTCTTGCAGATAAGCACTCTCGATTAATTCAGGAAGTCGACCATTGATAGGATAAGTGATAAGCGAGGTGCGTTGATCATAGCTAATACTGGCTCGTTCATACCAGAATGAGTTATAACCACCGACGCCATCGAAGTGAGATTCAGCCCTAGCCTCAAACATGGTAATAGATTTATTGCGATTCTCAGTCGCTTCTTCTGGGGTAAAGTACTCGCGGTTTCCAAACCGCTCTGGACGTTCTAATGGTGTATCGGATGCGAAATTCCAGACACCTTGGAGATCCGGCTGATTCCATTCAGTAAGAGGGGCAATATAGTCGGTGGATGCAGAATTTGCAGCAGTAAGATTAGTTACAGATAGTACGCTGCTTAAGATTATAAGCAGTGTTTGAAAAAATAAACCGATCGTTCTAACCATCTGAAGCACCTCTAAAAATTAATTCCCATCTTCAAAGTAAAATTTCTGAGACTGTGAATCTTCTAAAGAACCGATCATAGGCCTTATCAGAGCCGCAATGATTGCAGCCAGGGGCTATTGTCAATATTTCGGTGGAGGTGATTGGGGAGCTCTGGGCACCGTACCTGCCCGATAGGGCTGTTTGATGACTTCCATATGTAGCCCTTTGTTGAGTCCAAAACACATGAGAAACATAACGCAGGCGAAGGGTAGAGCGCTGATGATTGAACCCGTTTGCAGCGCAGGTAGGCCTCCCGCAAGCAAAAGTGCCGCGGCGACTACGCCTTCGGTCACGGCCCAGAAAATTCGCTGCCACACAGGCGGGTCTTCATTGCCGCCTGAGGTAATAATGTCTATTACCAGTGATCCAGAGTCTG
Organism: Gammaproteobacteria bacterium; assembly: GCA_963854365.1. Lineage (GTDB taxonomy): Bacteria > Pseudomonadota > Gammaproteobacteria > Pseudomonadales > Pseudohongiellaceae > UBA9145. The sequence goes on along the minus strand of CAWKZI010000059.1, from coordinate 6,283 downwards.
ATGAGGTGACAAAGAAAGTCATAATCAATAAGGTTGCAACCAGTGACATTAAGGTGGACCAAGGCAGTTGCTCTAGCATCATAAATAGTGCGGTTGGTGAGTCTTCCAATGCAGTATTCACCAAGCTGATGCCATTGTCGGCCAGCTCCATGGTTAGTGCCATGTTGCCAAAAAAGCTAAGCCATAAAAAGGTGAAGCCTGCGGGTACTAATAATACGCCAACGATAAATTCGCGAATAGTGCGGCCGCGGGAAATGCGCGCGATGAACATACCTACAAACGGTGACCAAGAGATCCACCAGGCCCAGTAAAAAAGGGTCCAATCCCCCATCCATTCGATCGGCTCGTAAGCATAAAGGTTGAAGGTCATATCTACCATACTCGAAAGGTAGCCGCCGATATTTTGTATCAGGGCTCCCAACAGAGTGGTGGTTGGGCCTGCTAGTAAGATGAAGACTAGCATCACGACGGCAAGCAAAAGATTCAGCTCACTGATTCGGCGGATGCCGGCATCAAGACCAGCAACTACCGAGACCGTCGCCATGGCTGTAATAAAGACGATGAGAATTATTTGTACGTAGGTGGACACTTCCACGTCAAACAAAAAGCTCAACCCCGCGTTGACCTGCATTACACCAAGCCCTAGTGATGTAGCGACACCGAACATAGTCCCTAGCACTGCAAAAATATCGACTGCGTGGCCGATAGGGCCATAGATGCGTTCGCCAATGAGCGGGTAAAGCGCAGATCTAATAGACAAAGGTAGGCCGTGACGAAAGGAGAAATATGCTAGCGAAAGACCAACCACGATGTACACCGACCAAGCCTGCAGCCCCCAGTGAAAGAAGGTAATTTCCATTGCACGGCCTGCCGCGTCCGCAGTGCCGCCGATGCCAGATGGTGGTTGTGCGAAATGTGTGAGCGGTTCGGAGACGCCAAAAAACAAAAGACCGATGCCCATGCCAGCACTGAATAACATGGAAAACCAACTGGCGTAACTGTATTCCGGAACGGAATCGTCCGCCCCGAGTTTGATATTTGCGAAGCGACTAAAAGCGAGGTAGACCACGAAGCCAAAAAAGAAGGCGATTGACGCCATATAGAACCAACCAAAGTTAGTCACCAGCCAGCTCTGAATAGAGCTAAACGTCAACGTTGCATGATCGCTGAATCCGGCCCCGTAGACACACACCAACACGATGAGGCCGGCCGAGATAAAGAACACTGGACGACAAATACTGGTGAACATTTTAGGGTCGGCATTTTCCTCTGGGTTGTGCTCTTCCATATGTACTGCTTCCTATTAGTGTTCGAGCCGCGGCGCTTGTCTAAGCGCTTCATCATTCTCTGATAGTGCAACCAGTTTGGATCCCAGTGATTGTTTTAGTGGTTCTAGAAAGGAACTGTATTTTCGCCATTGTCCTACGCCCGAGTTGTTCACTGGCCTGCGTACCTGTTCAGAGCTAGGTGTTCTTACGTTGCGTTCGGTCTTGTGAAAATTCAGACAGGCTTGCTCAAACGGTAGGCCACAGAACTCCAGCAAGCGGCGTACTTCACTCTCTAAATTCGCGATCACGTCCTCATTCATCACCTTCAGTACAAAGCCAGGCAATACCTCATCCCAGTGATTCATTAGCTTTACGTAGTCACGATAGTATTGTCCGATGTCTGCTAGTGAGTAGCTGAATTCTTGGCCCTCGGCAAACAACTGTTTGAAGCCACTGAAACAACAATCTAACGGATTGCGACGGGCGTCGATAACCTTTGCTCGCGGTAGCATTAGTTTAATAAGGCCGATGTGGCGAAAGTTGTTAGGCATCTTATCAATAAATAGCGGAGCACTCTGACGATGGCTTCGGGTGTCTTCAATAAATTCCTCGCCGAATAGGGTGAGTTCTTTTTGGCTCAATAGTTCTAGAACCTGCGGGTACCCCGGCGTGGTTCCGTTAACGAGACGCCGGCGCAAGCGCTGCGATAATGATAGGACATTAGGCAACTCTAAGGTGCCATCTACCTGGCTATGGCTAGAAAGAATTTGCTCGATCAGTGTTGACCCTGCCCGTGGCATGCCCACGATAAAAATTGGATCTGGACTAGTATGGCCAAAGTCATTTTTTTCAGTGAGCAGCTTTGCGGTTAAGTGTTCTTTCTGCAGTTTTAGCTCTTCAGTCATCTTGCCTGCATTATATCGACTTTGTGATTTTTTTAATTGATTGCCCTCTTCGTAAAAGGCAAACGACTGTTTTACATCTTTTTGGTCTTCAAATGCTTTGCCTAGTGCGAAGCAGAGGTGGACACGCTCCATATACGAGAGATTGTCGTCCTGCTGCAGCGCCAGCATCTGTTGCATCTCTTGGTCGCTAAATCGATAAGTCTTAAGGTTGGCAAGTGAGAAATAGGCCTCTCCATGCCTCGGGTAGGCTGTGATGGCTTGCTGGTAACTAGAGATGGCATTTTCAGATTCACCTTTTGTCTTGAGGGCATGACCTTGAGAGGTGAGTGTGATGGGGTCATTTGGCAAGGTTTTTAAGAGTTCGTCAAAGGTTGCTAGCGCTTCATCAAACTTACCGGATTGCATGCACTGAACTGCATAGATTGACTTGTATTGGGGGTTGCTCGGTTCACGTTCTAGCAGCTGCCGCGCCTGTTCCTGAGCTGCTAGGTGTTGTTGACGTTTACGGAGTACTTGAATGTAATCGATGTGCACACGGATGTTTTCGGGGGCTAATAGGCTGGCAGAGTGCAAGAGAATTTCAGCATCTTCTAATATGCCGAGTCGCATGCCAATGTCCGCCAACAAGCGCATGGCCTCGACATGATGAGGTATTTTTTTTAGAAACTGGCGACACAAATCTTCGGCGCGCAATAGTTTGCCCATAGAAATGAGATCGACGATAGCAATCAGAGGTTTTGGCATGGAGAGTAGCTCGTTCAGCTGCTCTTGCACGTGTATCGCGCGTTGACGTTCGTTGCGCTCGTTATGAATATCCACTCTTGCCCGATAGCTGGCTTCCAGTGCTGGATTATAAAAGCAAGCTCGCTCGTAGGCTTTTAGTGCCTTTTCTTTACTGCCAAGGGCCCGCTGATTGTAGCCTTCTTCTTGATGAGTGCGGCCATGCTCTGGCTGCACTGACTTTAGGTGCGAAAGAGTTTCAAGGGCGGCTTGGTATTTCTGTGTATAACGAAGGCAGACTGCACTCATGTAAAGCGCCTCTGGCTCGTCCGGTTTTGATTTGAGCAGTGGCTGCAAAGCTTCAATAGCTACTGAGAATTCTTGATCTTGAATTAGTTTTTGCACAGCCTCGAGATTGTTGGCGAGGTTGCTTAATTCAGTTTCTGGATTTTGTGTGTTCGATAAGCTCACAGGCACCCCCGAAGGATGCCTGGTGCATGACGCGTTGCGACGGTATTCAGAATCGTCGCCTAAAAGTCGTAGGAGACTCGGACTCCGCCGGTGAATGGCCTGGCATAAGTGATGCGCTGGCGATCATAAATAAACGAGTTCGCGATTTCGGCGCGCTCGTCGCCTATGTTTTCAGCAAAGATATCTACTGACCATTGACCGTTGCTAACGCCAGCAGTCATACCATACATAACCCAGCTATCCATGCGGTCACGGTTAATTGTGATGATGTCACTGTAGGCCTCATCCGAATAGGTCACGTGCGGCATTATATGCGCTATACGGCCGGACCCGAGACTCCACTCGTATCGTGCTCGCAAGTTAAATTGAACCTCCGGAGCAAAGGCCAGTGAGTCGCCGATAAGAACATCGTTTGTGGGCGTGATTACCTTAGTGATTTCGGTATCTAGAAAAGAGAACGCTCCCGTCACTGTCAGTCCACTCACTGCAGCCGGTGTCCAGATGAAGTCACCTTCGATGCCGCTAACTTCAGCATCTGCTGCGTTGTCAGAAAAGAACAGGTTGGTGATGCTGGGGTCGAAGATAGTCGTCTGTAACTGCTCAATTTCTGAGAAAAAGATCGCGCCGTTGAAACGTAGCGTATTGTCTAGCAGGTCTGCCTTCCAACCTAGTTCGTAGTTTGTCAGGTCATCAGTGTCGATGGCGAAGGGAACAGTAAAAGTTCCGGCTGGGTTAGACTTGCCACCAGGCCTATTAAGTAGTCCGGGTCTGAAACCTTCAGAGAAAGTTGCGTAAACCAATGTGTTGTCATTCGGTGTCCAGTTCACGCTGAATTTGGTGATGAAGCCATCAGCAGAGGCGGTGTCAGGGTTAGGGTTACTAAATAGGGTATCTAGATTGTTGCCAGCGTTGTTGTCTTTGCTTGCACCGAAGTTACCGAATGAGCCTGCAGCGCTGCCTTTAAGGTCTACTTCGATGTCGTACCAACGCGCCCCGGTGATAATACTAAACTGATCGCCCAAGTCGAAAGTCACCTCACCGAACAACCCTTTTTGCTCGTCAGTACGCACCACGTCATTGCGAAAGATCACACCGTCTGGCCACTGGCCAGTATCTCTGACTGTCGCGCCTTTAGCCGAGAAATTAGGGCCGAAACCGCGGCTGCCATTAAAGGCCACCGCCTCAGTCGAACCGAGGTAAGTAAAGCTGTTCAGTTCTTGCAGTTCTAGGTCGCTATAAAAACCTCCAAATGTGGCGCTGATAGGTCGATCTGAATCGGTCGAGAAACGTAGCTCATGGGTATTGATCTCAGTTTCAGTGTTGCTTTTAACAAACATGTTGGGTGCCTGACAGGTCCCCATGGGATCGCCGCTTGGGTAAGTCACGCTACCATCACATATGTAATAAGGTAGATACTGACCGACAAACATGTAATCTGCGTAGTCGACAAACTGATCCGCTTCGCGATCGGTGAAGGCTCCAGCATAAACGACTTCGAGGTCGCCCAGCATTCCTTCAAGTGTCCAATTGGTGTTACTGAAAGAGTCTTCTAAAGAGTCTTCTTGGTAGCGCTGAATTTCAAGGTCATCTAGATTGGGATCAGAAAAGAAGACGCCTTCGGTTTCTAACTCCTGCTGCGAATGAGCAACTGTCAGATTCCAGTCGTCGTTGATTTCCCAAAGGCCGCTGAGTCGAAAGCCTGAATAAGTCGCGTCATTAAAATCTTCTTCAACACGAGTGCCATTGTCAGCGTCAATAAAGCGAACGCCGCTTAGATTAGCGGTCGACTGAAAGCCGGCACGACCCGAACTAACTGGAAGCCCATTGGCACGCACTGTGCCCTCAGGCCGGAAGCGACCACTTTCCTTTGCATTGAGCTTGCCAGCAACATTATCGATATAGCCGCCTTGATTATCGACATAAACAACACCACGTAAGGTGAAGTTATCAGTAACTGGAAGATTAAGGACCCCTTCGACGTTATTGCTCATTTCACCGTCTTTAGTAAATGCAGAACCGAATTTGATGCTGGCACTGGTGGATAGAGGGTTAGGTTTGTTAGTAATTAGGCGTACCGTACCAGCTTGCGAGCTGGCGCCAAAAAGCGTGCCCTGAGGGCCAGCTAATACTTCAATTCGTTGCATGTCGGCGGCATAGACGTCAAGGTTCCGACCTGGCTGGGCTAAGGGTTGTTCATCAAGGTAAAGGGCAACATTAGGTGCTAAACCGGCAACCCCAGCGGTGGTGAGGCCTGGCGTGGTCGACGCTACGCCGCGGATATAGATTGTGTTTTGGCCGGGGCCGCTGCCGCCAGCGGTGACGTTAGGTAATTGCAGCAAATAATCTTCGAAATTGGATATGCCTAGCTCGTCAATGGATTCTGCTGTTAAGGCGGAGACAGCGACTGGAACATCCTGCATACTCTCCTCACGCTTGTTGGCGGTGACAAGAATCTCTTCTATTTGTGCCTGGGCGGGAACGACCACGACACTGCTAGCTAGAGTGATTGCGAGATTTAGCTTATTCCTGCGAAACATAAAAAACACCTTTTAAAGTTTGACTAGGTTACGGAAGGATAAAAGTATAACGAAATGAAAGCACTTTTGCATTAGCGATTGATTGCTAATGGGGGGTTTTAAAGCATTAAATAAGAGCTAAAACCTTTTAAAAACATAAGGTTAAGTAATAATTCATGCTGCGCTTAGTTCTAGCTAAATTTAAGAGGTAGGAATAGAATTATTAGAAGTCTAAGGAAGCTAAGGCAAAATCCACCAAACTACCTGACTGAGCAGTCGCGTGAGGAGTGAAATTCTATGAAAGATTATGAAGAGTTGTTTGTTGCGCTGCGACGAATTACCCGAGCCATCGATTTGCACTCAAAGAAGTTGCAACGAGAAACGGGACTCACAACTTCGCAAT
>CAWKZI010000058.1:0-9095 GCA_963854365.1 Gammaproteobacteria bacterium | reverse complement strand
AAAATGTTAACGCCAGAAGGTGGTGATTTAGAAAGTGAATTTCGAAGATTGTTGCAGCTGGATTTTGATCGCTTGCTCTCCAGCCATGGAACACTGCTGGAGAGCGGGGCACATTCAGCGGTTGAGCAGGCCATAAAAAAAGCTTTCGCAAAAAAGGGCTAGTTCGAAGGAATCGCTCTGGTTTCTCCGGGAATTGTAAATAAATCGGCATTCCGCAGTTCGCGAGGTCTACGCAGAGGGTCTCCGGGAATAATAACTGGAACGTGGATGCCAACGCTTCTAACTGCTTTCATTCTATTCTCGAGAATATTTCTACCACCGCCCGCGCTAAAAAACCAATAGGGTGGAAAGGCCATGTCAGGGTAATTTCGATTCCAGTATTCGGCGTCTTGTGAGAAATGAATATCGTTTGGGTCCGCATCACCCATGTGTACGACGGTAGTCTGATTATTAAGCCTTACACGCCAAACAATATTCTCAATACCCAGCCGGCCCGTAGGCCAACCTGAATGCGGAATACGCACGGCTTCAATCATCAAACCTTCCATGTTCAGAGAGACAGGTTCATCTTTGTATTCAAGGCTTACCCCTGAAACGCGATCAAAAATTACAGCCTGATCATTACTCGCGATGGCGCGCATAGCGATTACGGCTTGCGCCGGTGCATATAGATTTATTTTTGGCTGAGCCTCCAGAAGGCGAAGAATATCTTCGGGGGAGAAATGGTCACCATGATGATGACTAATAAAAATTGCGTCGATTCCATCATAGGGTGCGGTTCCAGTGAAAATATTGCCCTCCATCTCTTCTGACATTAGTAAGTATTGACCATAAGATTCACGATAGAGTGGATCGAACAAGATTTTAGTGTCGCCGTTTACTATCATTATTCCTTCATTGGCAAGATAGTGAGCTTCAGATTCTTGAGCTTGTGCAAAGGCAGAGATACTCAATATCAAGAAAATTAGAACCGCAGGCACTTTTATTTTCAACATTAGTTTAGTCTCGATAACTAAAAAAGCGACAGAGGAATAAAGCTACTGTCGCTAAGATAATTTAACAATCAGTTCTTTTTAGATCCCGTATGGATCAATAATTGATTGATAGAGAAGTCGTTTGGATGTGGCGCGAACATTTGGTAAATTTCGACCAAACTGTTGAATCATGCCGACGAAGACAAGGTTCTCAACTGGGTCAATCCAAAACCAGGTTCCTGCTGCACCGCCCCAGTAGTATTCGCCTTTTGAATACGCTTCCGCTTCAACTGGGTCCTCGATAATCGCGAAGTCCAAGCCAAATGAAGTGCCACTGGCGCCGAGCACAGAACCGGCCATGTTGGCTGGAGTCTGATCGCGATGCATGAGATCAAGGGTAAGTGGAGCAAGTAATCTCACACCATCCAGTTCACCACCATTCAAAACCATCTGGCTAAAACGCATATAGTCCATAGCAGTAGAAACTAAACCACCTCCACCAGATTCGAAAGTTGGGTCTTCCAGGAAATTGGCACCCGGAAAGCCTTCACCGGGGGCTAACATGCCGGCGTCGTCGTAGCCGTAGACCTGAGCGAAGCGAGAAGCTTTTTCTTCTGGAACATAAAAATCAGTATCGGTCATTCCTAATGGTTCAAAGATGCGTTCTTCAAGAAACCCGCCAAAACTTTGCCCGGCAAGTTTTTCAACTAAATATCCTTGAACGTCTACAGAAACGCTGTATTCCCAAGTGGATCCCGGCTGAGTCTTCAGTGGAATCTGACCGAGTTTGGTAGCAAATTCTTCTAAGGTGTCGCCATTATCCAGCAGTCCGGCTTCAACATAAGCTGAGTCTACTCCCGACTGAGCAAAGATGCCGTAAGTCAAACCACCGGTATGACTCATTAACTCGCGAATAGTCATTCTGTGGTTGGCGGGTTCAGTCAACATATTGCCGTCTGCATCTTCGCCAGTATAGACCTGAAGATTAGCCATCTCTGGAATATACTTTTCAACTGGATCGGCTAAACGGAATTTTCCCTCTTCGTACAACATCATTAATGCCACACCAGTGATCGGTTTGGTCATTGAATAAATTCTGAAGAGAGCATCGTTAGTCATTGGTGACTGGCTTTCCAAATCACGGTAACCAACAGATTTGAAATGTACGAGCTTGTTGTCTCTTGCGGCCATTGTGACAACGCCGGCAAGCAGGCCATCATCTACATATTCTTGCATCGCTTCAGTAATTCTATCTAGGCGGATGGAGTCCATGCCGACTTCTTCCGGCGATGTAATTTCCAGAGCCTGATTTGGAGAGGAAGCTGCGGGTGCCTGCGTATTGTTATCAGCTATCGGTGTGCAGGCAACCAAAAAAGCTATAACACTGGTAAGCACTGTTTTAACCAGCCAGTTAGCTTTTTCATTTAAACATAAATTTTGCATGGCGTTCTCCTAGTTCTTATTGGGCACTTTTTACAGTATTTTCTCGGATAATGAGAATGCATCTTTTCAAGCGGGGAATCAACTCAGAACATATGGGGCTGCACCCCATATAAAAATCGCTAAAACGCTAGAGCATGGCGCCCATATGGCCGCAATAATTTTTAGACTTTACTCTAGCTTGGTCTAAGATTTAATCGTTCTCGCTGTCAGATTCTGTTGCACGTTGTTCCGCGATTCGTTCTCCCCGCAGAATATAAGTCATGGCATAGTTTCCTTCATGGCAGGCATATTCGAAGAGGGTGTAGTTATCTAGTCTGGGCATTGGGCGCACCGCAGTCCATGAGCTAGTGTATACATCAGGGTCTTCGATAGTGAACTGATAATCAATCATGTCATCCGCAACTCGGGTAAAGCGTTCGATTGCTTTCGTGTTCCGTGATGAAGGATATCGGTGAACTGTCTTATCACTAAAATTAGTGGTTTCAACAACTAGAGTATTGCCTTCCCAGTAGCCTCTAGAATCTCCATTCCACTGCCGAATATTATCATTTAATGAAGGCTTCTTTGTTATTGGAATGATGCGCACATCGTGAATCATTTCTACAACGATGGCGACGTAGTTTTTATTCTGGACAATTTGATAGCTGTTATTATAGCCAGTCGAGATCGGCGGTACTCCGTGATAGGTGATGCAGCGATCCCAATTGGTTCGATCTAGCCAGGAATCAGCTGGATGTTCACGAGAATAAAGGGCGGCTGCCTGTTGTTTAGCGATGGTTTCTGCCCGCAATGGGAGTCGGCCATCCGCAGGTTCGACAATTAAACTTGTACGTAGATCAGAAGAAACTTCACCACGATCGAACCATTCAAAATTGTAACTGCCCACATCGCCTGGACGATCAGTTGGTTCGGTTTGCGTTCGGGCATAAATTTCAGCAGCTTCTTCTTCGGTATAAAACTCCTTATTTTCCAAACGCTGTGGCCTTTGTAGTGGCGTTAAGCTGGCATAGGACCACTTTCCCATAATATCAGGGTCGCCCCAGGGAGTTTGTTTGTTGTATTCGTTGGAATCAGCTTGAGCAATTGCAGCAGTGCTTGAAAGAGTGCCTGTTATAGCAATTACTATAGCGGATACTGCAAAGAGTATTTTTTTCATTTTTTTCTCCATCATTCGTTAGGGGAGAGCAAACACATAAACATTAGAGCCACGACTCGGGCGTAATTCTGGAGTCAAGTTTACTTGACCGTTACCAGTATTGACCGCAACATATTGTTTCCCATCTACGGCAAAGGTTATCGGATAGCCGCTAACAGAAGAGCCAAGATTTACTTCCCAAAGGATTTCACCAGTTTCATGATCGTGGGCGCGAAATCGGCCATTGGAGTCACCACCGAATATAAGGCCGCCGCCAGTAGCAGCTAGTGACATAGTTCCGGCACGTTGTTCATGTAGCCATTTAGTCTGGCCTGTCTCTGCGGAAATGGCGCGCACTGTTCCAAGGTTTTCTGTCCCTGGTGTAATTTGATGCCTCGCTGCCAATGAATAAATTGCTAAGCCGCCTTGCCCGCCAGCAGTTAGCGCTTGAGCGGTATCGCTTTCGAAATTTGCTGTTGCTAACATGTTTGCACAGGTATTACGCAATGGGTAATACATGGTATTGGTCAGCGGGCTATAAGCTCCGGCTTCCCAATCTTTGCCGCCGGTCCAGGTAGGGCAAACGAAAACCACTTGTTCTGACTCCCGAAATATCACTTCGGGATTTTCAGTGACAACGCCGGTGGCACCATCAATATCTTGAATTACATTTTGTTGAACTGTGGGTGTGGCCCAGAGAAATTCTCCAGTTGCTCGGTCTAGGGTATAAACAACGCCAGTCTTGCCAGGAATGCCAGTAATGACTTTACGGACTTCACCATACTGAAGGTTTGGATTTATCCAGGTCACTGTCTCAGGGTCGGGCGCAACTCGAGTTTCAACTAATAACCTTTCGAAGGGGTGATCTAAATCCCAGTGATCATTCAAGTGTTGGTAGTACCAGCGCATCTCACCAGTGCCTACTTCCAGAGCCATGGTTGAATTATGATAAAGGTGCTTGTTGTCTGTACCGCCAAGATAGAACTTGGGTGCAGGAGAAGTAACAGAAGTGCCAAGAATGATTAGTTTGAGCTCGGGGTCGTAGCTAGGGACCATCCAGGAGCCGACGTGTTGGCGTTGTTCGAACGGCACATCGCCCCAGGTTTCGTCACCGGGTTCACCTGGCGCAGGGATTAAGCGGCGTCGCCATAACTCTGCTCCAGTGCTGGCATCATGTGCTGTGATAACGCAAGCATTAGGGCCACCCCAGGGCCGGCAGCTGCGTCCAGAAATAACTCTGCCATCGGCAATAATGGGTCCGGAACTGTGAGTTGCAGAATTGACCTTGTAGTCAAAAATTTGTGTTTCCCAAACTATTTCACCAGTGAGGGCATCTAGGGCGAAAACAAAATTGTCATCGCTGGTGTTAATAATAAGGTTTTCGTAGATCGCCAGATTGCGGTTATTGCGAGCATTACCCCCAACCATCTCATATAGATCGTCAGGAATTGCGCGGCGATATTCCCAGATGAAATCGCCGGACTCTGCATCAACAGCCTGAATAACATCGTTGGCCTGAGGTATAAAGAGCATACCGTTATAGGCCAGTGGTGTAATTTCGCCAGTGCCAATTTCTAAATCTCGAGTCCACACCATGCGTAATTGATCTACGTTGCTGCTATCTATTTGATCGAGCGGACTGTATCCCCAGCTATCCAGCGTGCGTCGCCACATTAGCCAATCACTATCTGCAGGATTTTGCAGGATAGCGTCGGTTACTAGGGGGAAGTCGTTTTGTGCTGCAGAAGTGAATGGTAGAGAGAACAGCAAGATGGCGCAGGCCAGATACTTGCAATATTTTTGTGGCGGAGTGTGATCAAACATCGTAAGGCTCCAACGGCTGGTTTAAGGGCTCTTTTTCTAGGACGAATGGTTAACTACCCTACCTGATGTTCTACAATTTTTCTATGCCGCCAAATGTTCTGAAATTACATGCATGAACGCTGGGCCATATTTTTCCATTTTGCGCTCACCCACACCGGTAATAATCCCAAATTCCAGCATGTCTCTAGGCAACATGCTGCACATTTCCTGCAAGCTACTATCATGAAAGATCACATAGGGCGGAACCCCCAGTTCTTCTGCAAACAGCCGGCGACATTCACGCAGCGCTTCCCACAGCGCTATATCAATATCTGCCGCCAGAGGGGTTTTGGTTTGTTGCCTGACGGTTTTTTGTTTTATGTCCCGCCGAAGTTGAATGGGTTCTTCACCCCTTAATAGCGGACGGCATTTCTCTTCGAGCCGCAAAGCCCCGTAACGTTCAAGATCGACACTCATATATCCTCTTGCCACCAATTGCCGAAAGACCGAGCGCCATTGATTGTTCCCGATTTTCTTTCCTATGCCATAGCTGGATAGGTTTTGATGGCCAAATTGAAAAACCTTGTCGCTATTAGACTCACGCAACACATCGATTAGATGGTTTACCCCAAAGCGCTGTTCAGTTCGGTAAGCAACACTCAAAGCCATGCGTGCTGCTTCGGTTCCGTCCCAGGTTTCAACGGGCTCTAAACAGCTGTCACAATTTCCGCAGGGCTGTGTTAAATCTTCACCAAAATAAGAAAGCAGTGTTTGTCGGCGGCAACTGGTTATCTCGCACAATCCGAGCATGGCATTGAGGCGATGTTGCTCGGCGCGTTTATGCTCTTCGCTGCCATCTGAGCTTTCCATCATCTGACGAAGTTTGATGACATCTTGTAATCCGTAAATCATCCATGCATTTGCAGGCTGGCCATCACGGCCAGCTCGACCTGTCTCTTGATAGTAAGATTCTATAGTTTTGGGTAAGTCTAAATGAGCGACAAATCGCACGTCCGGTTTATCGATACCCATACCGAAAGCAATCGTAGCGACAATGATCATACTTTCTTCTCTTAAAAACCGGGCTTGATGATGAGCTCTAGTTTGGCTGGGGAGGCCAGCATGATAAGGCAGTGCATTAAAACCCTGACCTTGTAGCCAATCTGCAATGTCTTCGGTTTTCTTGCGAGATAAACAGTAAATGATCCCGGCATCACTAGGATGTTCAAGCTTAAGAAATTTTAGAAGCTGCGATTTTGCATTTTGTTTTAATGTTATCCGATATCGAATGTTAGGCCGATCGAACCCGGCGATAAATTGCCTTGCATCTTGTAGTTGTAATCGAGAGAGGATTTCTTCTCTGGTTCGAGCATCTGCAGTTGCTGTTAAAGCAATACGTGGGATTTGTGGAAACGATTCATACAGTAGACTTAGCTTCAAATAGTCTGCGCGAAAGTCATGCCCCCATTGGGAAACACAATGTGCCTCATCAATAGCAAAGAGGGCAATTTTGGATTGGCGTAAAAGCTGAAGAGTTCTTGTCTGATTCAGTCGTTCCGGTGCGATATAAAGAAGGTCTAGCTCATTGTCTCGTAATGTTTGTTCAATTTTTTGTGCTGCTTCAGGGTCTAGTGTTGAATTTAGAAATGCTGCTTTTACTCCTAATAACTGCATTGCGCTGACCTGATCCTGCATAAGGGCAATCAAAGGCGAAATGACAACACCACAGCCCTCTCTAACTATGGAAGGGATCTGATAGCAGAGAGATTTACCTCCGCTAGTAGGCATTAATACAAGAGCATCGCCACCCTCGATTACGGTATCGATAATTTCATCTTGGGGAGCACGGAAGTCAGAAAAACCGAATACAGACTGCAAAATTTGGTGGGGATTACTTGAATCATTTTTCATGACTACTGAGTATAGGGAGAATCTGGGGGTCTGAGTAAAAAATATCTGAAAATAAATTAGAAGTCCTTCATATCTATCTCAATAGATACTCGCAAAATTCTGCGATATAGTCAGCTTAAAACAACCAACAGTTCGTGAAATGTCACGTAATTTTTAGCAAAAGGACTAGTTAGAGCCATGGCCATTATTGATAAGGTTCCACCACCTCGAATTTTTCCAGTCTTATTATCGCTAATTGCCACGCCTCTTTTATTGGGTGGTTTGCAACTAATTATTCTGGGTGGCTCTTTCTACTATCTACTGGCGGGAATGGTATTGGCTTCTTGCGCACTGCGGTTGTGGCAAGGAGATCCCTTAGCCTCTTTGCTCTATGGTGGGTTTTTAGCTGTTACTTGTTTATGGTCATTCTATGAATCTGGCACTCAGTTGTGGGCGCTTGCACCAAGAATTCTGCCTTTTTCTGCGCTTGGCATTTGGTTTCTAACGCCTTGGCTAAGAAATTCATTGTATCAGGGAAATCCACCACCTTTGTTTGAATCACAGTTCGCCAAATATGCATCCATTGGCATCGTATTGATCGCTGTCTTTGTATTTGTAGATGGGACGGGCTACGAAGTTAAACCTTTGTCTCCACGTAGCGGCAATAATATTGCCAATACAGCAACTGATTGGCCTAGCTACGGTAATACACTGGCTGGTACTAGATACTCGCCATTAGACCAAATCGATACTAATAATGTTGCAGATTTAGAGCTGGCTTGGACCTATCGAACTGGAGCGGGGGGGGCCTTCAAAGCCACTCCTTTGCAAATAGGTGAACTGCTTTATATGTGTACCGGTGGAAACCTTATCGTGGCTTTGGATGCTCAGAGCGGGGATCTGCGCTGGCAGTTTGATCCACTTCTCGATCAGGCCCACTTAGCATCAATGCGTTATTTTACTACCGGCTGTCGTGGCGTTTCCTATTACCAAGCACCCGAGGAATATCAGGGCGAATGTCAGCAACGAATATTAACTAACACAACAGATGCTAGGCTCATCGCAGTGGATGCAATTACAGGCGCGCGCTGCTCACAGTTTGGTGATCAAGGAGAGATAAACCTAACAATTGGTATGGGAAACGATCCGCTAATCTCCAATTTCCAAACATCACCACCGGGAATCGTTAGAGGTAATATTGTTGTTGGCGGTTGGGTCATAGATAACCGGTCTGTGGGCCCGCCTTCTGGAGTCGTTCGTGCTTTTAATGCCATCACCGGCGATTTCGCTTGGGCGTGGGATATGGGACGACCTGGAAATAACGGGGAGCCACTGCGAGGTGAAGTCTATACTCGTGGCACTCCAAATGTATGGAGTATGTTTAGTGTCGATGAAGAACTCGGTCTCATTTATGCACCAACAGGCAATGAAACCCCAGACTACTTTGGCGGACTTCGTATGGACGCTAGTGATCAATACGCTAGCTCTGTTGTTGCTATTGAGGGAGAGACAGGTGCAATTCGTTGGTCATTTCAAACAGTTCATCATGACCTTTGGGACTACGATGTACCTTCTCAGCCAACGCTGCTGGACTTACCCGGGGAAAATGGCCAAACAATTCCTGTGGTGTTACAGGCCACTAAGCGTGGTGAGGTGTTTGTTCTCAACAGGGAAACTGGAGTTCCGGTATTTGACATTCAGGAATTGCCAGTTCCACAGAATGGCAGTGTTCCAGAAGACTATATTGCCGCTACTCAACCTTTCACGATGGACTTGCCAATCTTTCGTTCTGAAATTAGTGAAAAATCTATGTGGGGTATTACTCCTCTTGATCAAATGTGGTGCCGCAT
>CAWKZI010000057.1:0-9331 GCA_963854365.1 Gammaproteobacteria bacterium | reverse complement strand
TGTTCTTGGAAAGTGGATTTGTCAATAAACTAATGTCGCACATACACCGACACATGCGTTCTGGGTGCCTTTGAGACTTAATAGTCATAGGGGTTGAACTATGGGGTGTATGGAGGCCTAACCCGAAGCAAAGGTATTAAAATGACTGTAAGCATGAAAGAAATGCTCCGTGCAGGAGTGCATTTTGGGCACCAGTGCCGCTATTGGAATCCCAAAATGGAGCCATACATATTTGGCGCCCGAAACAAAATCCACATCATCAACCTCGAGCACACTGTTCCAGCCCTTAATAAGGCATTGGAGGAAGTGGCGGACATGGCGGACAAGAAAAAGAAGATCTTGTTTGTTGGTACTAAGCGAGCAGCGTCCAAGATTATGCGTCAGGAAGCTGAACGTGCTGGTATGCCTTATGTGAATCATCGCTGGCTTGGCGGAATGCTCACTAACTATAAGACCATTCGGGGATCAATTAAGAGGTTGAAGGAGCTGGAAACTCAGGAAGCTGATGGTACGTTTAGCAGGTTAACCAAGAAAGAAGCCTTAATGCTAACCCGTGCTAAAGAAAAGCTCGAACGAAGTATCGGTGGAATCAAAGATATGGGTGGTTTGCCAGATGCTCTTTTCGTAATAGATGTGGACCACGAGCGCATCGCAGTTACCGAAGCAAATAATTTAAAAATCCCAGTAATTGGTGTAGTTGATACTAATAGCAACCCCGATGGTATCAACCACGTTATTCCTGGCAACGATGATGCTATTCGTGCAATTCAGTTATATGTTCAAGCTGTAGCTGACGCTTGTGTTGAAGGTCGCGGACGTAATGTGTCGGCAGCTGGAGATGGCGAGTTTATCGAAATTGAAGAGAATCAAGATGGAGCTGTTGAAGCTGTTCTGGATGTGGATGTATCTGTCGCAGACCAAGTCCCTGCAGAAGCACCATCGTCGTCGGAAGAAGCCTCAGCAGTCGAAGTTCCCGCCAAAGAAATAACAGCAACGACAAAAGAAGTAGTTGAAAGTGATGCAGTTGAAGCCATTCCTGAAGCTGCTCCTGAAGCCATTCCTGAAGCTGCTCCCGAAGCCATTCCTGAAGCTGCTCCCGAAGCTCTAGTTGATGTTCCGGTTGAGGCGACCGAGGCTGGTACGGAGAAAGCTTCGGTAAAGGAAGACGCTCCAGCTAAAAAGGCAGCAGTAAAGAAAGCCCCTGCCAAAAAGAAAGCTCCAGCTAAAAAGGCAGTAGTAAAGAAAGCTCCTGCCAAAAAGAAAGCTCCAGCTAAGAAGAAAGCAACAGAGGAAAGTGATGATTAGGAAGCTTCTTAATTATCTAAGACAAACTAAAAATGGGGCGAGTAGCCCTATTTTTGTAATTGCTTAAAACAAAGTTAGTTACCAATTTACATAGTGAATACGACAAAGGTTTAGCAAGAGGCTTAAAAAATGGCAAATATTACTGCAGGCATGGTTAAAGAATTGCGTGAGCGCACCGGTTTGGGAATGATGGATTGTAAGAAAGCGCTGTCAGCTGCTGACGGAGATATGGATAAAGCGATCGACGATTTGCGCAAAGCAAGTGGGCTTAAAGCTGCAAAGAAAGCTAACCGTGTAGCAGCAGAAGGGGTTGTACTCACTAAAATTGCAGAGGACGGTAATTACGGCGTGATAATTGAAGTGAATAGCGAGACAGATTTTGCGGCGCGGGATGGAAATTTTCTGAATTTCTCTCAGAAGGCTGTAGAACTGGCCTATTTAAATAATGAAGCGGATGTAGAGGGTATTTTGGATGTGGGGTTAGAGGATTTGCGCCAAGCATTGGTGCAAAAAATTGGTGAAAATATCAATCTTCGTCGAATCGACAGGTTGAAGTTTGAGGACGCTAATCAGGGTATAGTGGCAAGTTATGTTCACAGCAACAATCGAATTGCGGTTTTGATATTGCTGAAGGGTGGGGATGAGTCATTAGCCCGTGATATCGCGATGCATATAGCAGCAGTTAATCCTATGGTGGTTAGAGCTGAAGATGTGCCAGAAGATGTATTGGCTAAGGAATCTGAAATATATTCCGCTCAAGCGAGAGAAAGTGGAAAGCCTGAAGAAATCATCGAGAAAATGATAACTGGTCGATTGCGTAAATTTGTTGCTGAGATTAGCTTGCTTGAACAGCCTTTTGTAAAAGACCCAGATACTAAAATATTAGATTTACTTAAAGAAGCTGGCGCTGATGTGGTCAATTTCGTACGCTATGAAGTTGGCGAAGGTATCGAAAAAGATGAAGTGGATTTTGCTGAAGAAGTAGCCGCTCAAGTACAAGAGAGTGGCTAGTTTTTTAGCACTATAGTCGACGAACTTAACCCCTGTCAGATAATTAGAGACTTATGCCGAAACAGGAACGTAAGTATAACCGAATACTGCTCAAGCTTAGCGGAGAAGCGCTAACTGGTGATGCGGATTTTGGTATTGACCCTAAAGTTCTTGACCGCATGGCTGTGGAGGTTGGACAGCTGATTGGTTTGGGAGTGCAGGTTGGAATGGTAATCGGCGGAGGTAATTTGTTTCGTGGCGCTGCTTTGAGTGCCGCTGGAATGGAGCGTGTGACCGGCGATCATATGGGAATGCTGGCCACGGTTATGAACGCTTTAGCTATGAGAGATGCGCTGGAACGAGCAAGTATTTCTACTCGTGTGATGTCAGCCATTCAGATGAGCGGTGTCGTTGAACATTATGACCGCCGTGCTGCTATCCGATATCTTAAGGCATCCGATGTGGTTATTTTTTCTGCGGGCACTGGTAATCCCTTCTTTACCACAGATTCTGCTGCGTGTTTGCGCGGCATCGAAATCGATGCGGACCTGATATTAAAAGCGACGAAAGTAGATGGTGTATATTCTTCAGACCCGCATACAAATTCTGATGCTGTGAAATTTGATCGTTTGACCTATGATGAAGTTATTGAGAAGAAACTTGGAGTAATGGATCTTACCGCGATCTGTCTGAGTAGAGATCATCAGGTTCCGATAAAAGTATTCAACATGAATCGTCCTGGAGCATTATTAGATAACGTTATGGGCAAAGCTGACGGAACTCTAATAGAGTAGCTATTCATTTCTAGCCTTGCCGTGGAGTATTTCGGCGGCGTTTCACGAGAAAGGGAGCATTATGATTATTGAGATAATTGCAGATGCGGAAGAAAGAATGCAAAAAAGTGTGATCTCTTTGGAAGTTGCATTTAAGAAAATTCGAACCGGCAGAGCTCATCCGAGTATTCTTGATACCGTCATGGTTTCTTACTACGGATCAAATACACCCCTTAATCAATTGGCTAACGTGAATGTTGAAGACGGCCGATCTTTATTAATTTCGCCTTGGGAAAAGCCTTTGATTGGAGAAATTGAGAAGGCGATACTTAAGTCTGACCTAGGGCTTAATCCATCTAATAATGGCGATACAATCCGTGTTCCCATGCCTGCGCTTACAGAAGAAACTCGGAAAGAATTCACCAAGCAAGCGAAGAATGAGGCAGAGAATGGTCGAGTCGCAGTGCGCAATATTCGTCGCGATGCTAACTCTGATTTTAAAGATCTTGAGAAGGAAAAAGAAATTAGCGAAGATGAACAGCGCCGTGCTGAAGAGAGCGTGCAAAAGCTTACGGATAAATATATCGCCGCAATTGAAGCGGCATATCAAGTTAAAGAAGCTGATCTGCTCTCGTTTTAATTTGTTTAACTCACAATAGCCATTCGCGCGCATCAGGAAGTTTTACTTATTGTTCATTATTGGTCGCTAAGAAACAGATAACTAAGAAATATCTAAAAATGACTCCTGATTCCAGTTCT
Source organism: Gammaproteobacteria bacterium (assembly GCA_963854365.1). Classification (GTDB taxonomy): domain Bacteria; phylum Pseudomonadota; class Gammaproteobacteria; order Pseudomonadales; family Pseudohongiellaceae; genus UBA9145. The sequence goes on along the minus strand of CAWKZI010000057.1, from coordinate 5,504 downwards.
TTACTTCCTAATCACATAGCCATCATCATGGATGGCAACAACCGTTGGGCAAAAGCTCGAGGCCTTCAAGTCAAGTCCGGTCATCGCTATGGTGCCGAGGCGGCAAAAGAAGTGGTTAATTGCTGTATTGATAAAGGTATAAAATATTTAACCCTGTTTGTCTTTAGTAGCGAAAACTGGTTACGTCCCGCGAAAGAAGTCCAGTCCTTGATGGCGCTCTTTTTAACAGTATTAAAGAATAAAGAAATCAACCAGTTGCATAAGAGAAATGTAAGGCTTCGGTTTGTTGGTAATCGTTCAAGTTTTTCACGAAAACTACAAGCTAATATGGCAGATGTTGAAGAACTCACGGAAAACAATAGTGGTACCACGGTGATAGTCGCCGCCGATTATGGAGGGCGATGGGATTTGACTCAGGCAACAAGAGTGATAGCGGAGAAAGTAAAGCAGGGAGAGATGAGTCTCGACGAAATTGATATTGAAAGTGTACATCTTCACACTAGTCTGCGGGAATATGCAGACCCTGATTTTTGTATCCGAACTGGTGGCGAACAGCGTGTTAGTAATTTTCTACTTTGGCAATTTGCCTATACCGAATTATATTTTACCGAATGCTTCTGGCCTGATTTTAATTCTGCGCACTTTGAGCTCGCATTAGAAAATTTTGCGAATCGGCAGCGTCGATACGGAGGTCATGATGAAGATATAGGCTTAGACGAGTAGATGTTAAAGCAACGAATTATTACCTCAATTATTCTGCTCCTCGGGCTAATTGCTATCACCACTCAATTATCTTTATTTAATTTCACTTTGTTTGTTTCATTAGTGCTCGTGATTGCCAGCTGGGAATGGGGAGGGTTTATTGGCCTAAATGAATCATCAGAAAAGTGGGCTTATTCAACAACCATAGCGGTTATGGTAACTGGTCTATATTTTATTCTCGATATCTCGATTGGAGATTCTTCGGTAAATATTGTTCGAGCATCCATTCTGCTTGGATTAGGGTTGCTGTTTTGGATATTGATGGTGTTTGTATTATCCGGCTATCCGAAAAACAAATCAGCTTGGAATGATGAATCTAAAATCGCCTGTATGGGGATGCTGACTTTGGTTCCGAGTTGGGTTGGATTGGTGGTTCTAAAAAGTTTGGAAGAAGCTGGGCTACTAGTGTTAGCTTTGGTTATTTTGGTTGCTGCAGTTGATATTGGTGCTTATTTTGCGGGTGTGAATTTTGGTGCAAGGAAGCTCGCTCCAAACTTAAGCCCAAAAAAAACTTGGGAAGGAGTATGGGGGGGGTTCACTCTCTGCGCGGTGATATCAGTGGTCATGCTCTTGGCTGTAAATCGATATTTCCTGGAGCTCACTTTTACTGAAATGGCCATACTATTTCTTCTCGCACCTCTGACTACGTTTTTCTCCGTCATAGGTGATTTGTTTGAAAGTATGCTGAAACGTAATCAGAATATTAAAGATAGTGGGAAACTATTACCCGGTCATGGAGGTATTATGGATAGAGTAGATGGTTTGGTTGCTACAGCACCGCCTTTCGTTTTATTGCTTATTCTCGTGATGAGTGAGGCTAGCTAATTCGAATGTCAGTACAGCAACAAATAACAATACTAGGTTCCACGGGCTCCATAGGTCAAAGCACTTTAGCTGTAATTGAACAACAATCCAGTTATAAAATATTTGGGCTAAGCGCTCACACCAATGTCGAATTGCTGTTACAACAATGTCTTAAATTTAAGCCAAGATTTGCGGTAGTTAGCGAAGAGCAAGCTGCTGAAAAATTTGCCAGCTTATTAGTTGCAGCGGGCTGTCAAACAAAGTTACTCGTTGGTGCTAAGGCTCTTGCAAGCATTGCTGTTGCAGAAGAAGTCACTCATGTTATGGCGGCTATTGTCGGTTCAGCCGGCCTTGAATCGGTTTTAGCAGCTGCAGCTGCAAGTAAGCGTATCTTGCTGGCTAACAAAGAATCTTTGGTTATGGCGGGTGACTTACTTATCGACACGGCTCGAGAATCGGGTGCTTCAATTATCCCAATCGATAGTGAGCATAATGCAATTTTTCAATGTCTGCCAAGTGGAGATAGCAAAAAATCGCTCGAACAAATTAATAAAGTGGTGCTTACTGCTTCCGGGGGTCCTTTTTTGAACACACCATTAGCGGATCTTGATTCCGTCACTCCCGAGCAAGCTTGTCGTCACCCAAAGTGGGACATGGGGCGAAAGATTTCTATTGATTCGGCCTCAATGATGAATAAAGGCTTGGAGTTTATTGAGGCCTGCATGTTATTTGATTTAGCTCCGAAGCAATTAGAAGTTCTGATCCATCCCCAGAGTATTGTTCATTCGATGGTATATTATCAAGATGGTTCGGTGCTGGCGCAAATGGCTAATCCAGATATGAGAATTCCTATAGCGCACGGCTTAGCGTTTCCGGATCGGATACCCTCAGGTGCAGCGCCGCTATCTCTTAGTGAATGTGAGCCCCTCGAGTTTTTAATTCCTGATCTGGGGCGTTTTCCTTGTTTAGCTTTAGGGATTGAAGCTGCTAAGATAGGCGGAAATGCACCGATTTTACTTAACGCAGCCAATGAAGAGGCAGTAGCCGCCTTTTTATCGAGTGACATTTCCTTTTCATCCATACCTCTAATCATTGCCGCAGTTATGTCGAAAATACCTTGTGAAGCAGCGCCAAGTCTCGCTATCATTCAAGACTTCGATCAACAAGCAAGAAATTTGGCTAAAAAGCTGATATTTAAGGAATTTTAAGAGGCTTTTTAAACCTATTTTGAGAAAGCGACAGAGCTGAGTTTAGTTAAGAATAATTATCAATATGATACAAGAAATATTAATAAGCATAGCGGCCTTGATCTTTACTTTAGGGATTCTGGTCACCATTCATGAATTCGGTCATTTCTGGGTGGCTCGCCGCTGTGGTGTGAAGGTATTGAGGTTCTCCATCGGTTTTGGTAAAGCTGTTAAAACATGGATAGGAAAGGATGGTTGTGAGTATGTTATAGCGCCAATTCCACTAGGCGGCTATGTAAAAATGCTCGGTCAAGAAGACACTGTGGTGACTGATGCTGGCGATGTTCCAGTTAGCCAGAGACATTTATCTTTTGCCTTTAAACCTCTCTGGCAGCGAATGGCAATTGTTGCGGCAGGTCCTATAGCCAATTTCTTATTGGCAATTTTTGTCTTCTGGTTAATCAATATTAGCTATGGATTATCTGGAATTGCACCGGTCGTAAATAATGTGATTGAAGGTTCGGCTGCATATGAGGCAGGACTGAGGCCTGGTGACGAAATACTAGCTGTCGATGGCAACGCAACAGTGATTTGGCAGCAGGTCGCACTACAAATGCTTGCCAGGCTTGGCGAAACTGGTGTTCTGCAGTTATCAGTGGATCCCGCTAATTCCTCTACACCAATGAATATAGATATTCCGATTCTTTCCTGGATGGGAGCTTCAACTTCGCCTGACCCAATTGGTGATCTAGGAATAGTGCAAATTGAGATTCCCGCAAAAATCGCTGGCGTGGTACCAGAGGGAAGAGCTGAAGGTGCTGGCTTACTGTCTGGTGATGAAGTCCTTACGGTAAATGGAGTGAGTATCAGAGGCTGGACTCATTGGGTTGAAGTGATTCGAGCAAATCCGGAACTCCCTCTGGATGTCATGGTCCAACGAGGTGAGAATGAAACTGGACTCCAGATTACTCCAGCTTTGAGCAGGCAGGCTGACGGCAGTGAGATTGGAAGTATCGGAGCTTATGTCGAGAATACACCGTTATTAGAGTTGTTACCGCCCGAGATGCAGCGAGAAGTAAAGTACAATGTATTTACTGCTGTGCAACCGGCTTTGGAAGAGACTTGGGATAAATCGGTCTTTGTCCTTGATTCGGTAAAGAAAATGGTTGTTGGATTAATATCGGTAAAAAATATTAATGGCCCGATAACCATAGCTCAAGTAGCGGGAGAAACAGCGACCTACGGTCTGGATGTGTATTTGGGATTCCTGGCGCTACTGAGTATCTCATTAGGTGTATTGAACTTATTGCCAATCCCTATTTTAGATGGTGGACATTTACTTTACTACATAATTGAAGCTGTAATCAGACGACCAGTTCCAGAACGAATTCAAGCTTGGGGCTTACAACTTGGGCTGCTGTTGATATCCGGAATTATGGTATTGGCAATGTACAATGATTTCACGCGATTACTGTGATAGTTGTTGAAGAAAAAGTAATTGTCCAAGAAAATTTTTGAATATTTAAGAAAATGAATTAGAAGTTGGATAGAAAATCAAAAATAATCAGATTAGTTCGAAAAAATTTGACACCCGCCACCAAGTCGTAGACTTAATATTTGAGAATGCATTAGAAATGAAGAGAGCATTTTTTTGTTTGCTGGTTGCAGTTGGTTTCTCCAATACTCTTCAAGCGCAAACGTTCACTATTGCAGACATCATCGTAGATGGGTATCAGCGTATTTCGCCTGGAATAATCTATAACCTCTTGCCAGTTGGTATTGGTGATGAAGTGGATGCATCGACGTCGGCATTAATTATTCGAGAACTTTCCCAGTCGGAGTATTTCGATGAGATTGAAGTGGCGCGCGAAGGAAACATTTTAGTTATCACAGTCCTTGAAAGGCCTTCGGTTGCAGAAATTGTTATTGAGGGCAATAGCGTTCTAGAAACAGAAGATATTTTAGATAATATGGCTACGGCTGATATTGCTGAAGGGCAAATTTTTACGCGAGCTGCACTAGAATTAATTCGTCAAGGAATTCAAGAGGTCTATTCTGGCCGCGGACGATATGGTGCGGCGGTTGAGATTGAGGTCGAAGACCTGCCTCGAAATAGAGTTGCTATCAGTCTTGAAATTGAAGAAGGTGAAGAATCTCGCATTCGTCATATTAATATTGTCGGCAATTCAGCTTTCTTGGAAGAAGATTTGCTAGGATTGTTTGAGTTAGGGACTAAGCCTTGGTTTATGTTCTTTAGTCGTAAAGATCGATATTCTCGAGAACAATTTACCGGAGACTTAGAGCGCCTTGAATCCTATTATCTCGATAATGGATATGTTGAATTTACAGTTGAATCAACTCCCATTTCTATCACTCCTGATCGCGCTGAAGTTTATATTACTATTAATGTTGATGAAGGCAATTTATACACAGTTGATGAGGTAGATCTGGCAGGTGATTTAGTAGACGCAGAGGCGCTATTACGAGCTGCTATCTTTGTTCGCCCAGGTCAGATTTATTCTCAGTCACTGGTGACAGGAACCGAGGAAATAATGGTGCAGTTTCTTGGAAATCTTGGTTATGCATTTGCAGAAGCCACCGGTGTTCCGGAAGTAGACGATGAAGATGGAACTGTTAGTGTTACATTTTTCATTGAGCCAGGCAATCGCACCTATGTAAATCGAATTAACTTTGCCGGGAATTTATCGACAGCAGATGATGTGTTGCGAAGAGAGATGCGACAGTTAGAAA
>CAWKZI010000056.1:0-9332 GCA_963854365.1 Gammaproteobacteria bacterium | reverse complement strand
ACGTTTTTCATTTTTGAAATAATAAGCGCCAGAGCTTCTGGATTCGAGCTGCTTGAAGCTGCGCAGCGCAACAATACTGAAACCATACTCACACTATTAGCTGAAGGAATTAACGTTAACGCCAGTCAGCCAGACGGATCGACCGCCTTACACTGGGCTGCTCACTGGAATGAGATTAGCGTAGCCCAACAACTGATCGATGCTGGCGCAGTCGTTAGCGCGGCTAATGAGTTTGGGCTTACTCCTCTGTCCATGGCTTGTCGAAATGGCAGCGCAACAATGGTAAGTACCTTGCTCGTAAATGGCGCTGACGCTGCAGCGGAGCAACCCAGTGGCGAAACTGTACTCATGACATGCGCCCGCACAGGCAGCCGCAAAGCAGTTGAACAATTACTGGCAGGCGGTGCGAATCCCAATGCAATGGAAGGGGAAAGTGGTCAGACGGCACTTATGTGGGCTGCAGCAGAAGGACATTCAGCAGTTATTCATGCCCTAATTGAGGCTGGTGCTGACGTGAATTTAAGTTCTCACGGGAATTTCACGGCGCTACTTTTTGCAGCACGGGCAGGGGCGTTAGATGTAGCTAGGCATTTGTTGGAAGCAGGCGCTGAAGTTAATGTAGCGACAACGCTGGGGCATAGCGCTCTGTTGATTGCTGCGGCTAGCCTTGATGCAATCACTGGTAGCGATTATCGTTTAGTAGTCGAAAGTAGCGACCACGAAGCCCTGGGTTTACTGCTACTTGAGCACGGTGCGAATGTTGCGCAAGCGGATCAATATGGTATGACCCCGCTGCACTATGTTGTGGAGATGGGCAAACCGACCTTGCTTGATGCTTTATTAGAAAAAAATGCAAACCCCAATGCGCAGCTAACGGAAGGTCTACCCTTTCGTCGAGGTGATTACGTAGGACGCGGCGCTTACAACGGTGCTACGCCATTTTGGCTTGCTGCACGCCTAGGAGAAACAGGTATGATGGAGTCGTTATTAGCTGCGGGAGCTGACCCAGAGCTTTCATCAGCCTACGGAGTAACACCTTTATTAGTGGCAGCAGGCCTTACCCAAAGTGATGCTCGTATGGTGGCTGAAGAGAAACTACTAGCAGCAGTGGAGATGTTGGTGTTGGAGGTTGGTGCGGATATCTATGCTGTTGATCGGAATGGCCAAACAGCGATACATGGTGCTGCAAATGTTTCCGGAAATAAGCTAATAGAATTTTTGGTTGATCAAGGTGTTGACCCTATGGCCTTAGACAAGCGCGGAAACACTCCTCTAGATGTAGCGATGAGAACTCAACGCCCTAGGCCTATTACAGCTGCATTAATCCAAGAGCTTACTGCGCAATAAAGTTGTAAGAGAAGCTGATACTAAATAGCATTGTGCTATTTAGTCTTTAGCCTCACTTTTACGGCCAATCGAGAGCGCTTAGTAGTTGTTAACTAATTCATCGTTATAATAAAAAAAGGACTCGCAAGAGCCCCTTATTATTTGTAGCTATTGGAATTGGGATTAGTCAGCAGGCTCAAGTCTCACAACAGCAGTTGGTACGAAATCACCTCTACCGCCGCCATTTCCGTCTGAAATCGCCAGGTAAATATAGCCATCGGGGCCCTGCCGCACGTCACGGATTCTACCCATACCATAGGCCAAGGTTTCTTCAAAGACTACGCTGCGATAATCATCGCTCATATGAAGACGCGCAAGTTGCTCGCCAACTAGCCCACCTGAAAGAATGCTGCCATACCACGCAGGAAATTTGTCGCCTGTATAAATCATGAGTCCTGAAGTAGCAATTGACGGCACCCAAAAATGAGTAGGCTGCGCCATGCCGTCTTGACCTATAGCTTGATGAATAGGACTGCCGGTTGAACCATAGTTGACACCGCGGCCAATCACTGGCCAACCATAGTTGTTTCCAGCTTCTATGCGATTGAGTTCATCACCACCTTGGGGGCCATGTTCAGATTCCCAAAGATCACCAGTTTCTGGATGTATTGCCAAACCCTGTGGGCTGCGGTGTCCATAACTCCAAATTTCGGGAAGCGCACCATCTTGGTCTACAAAAGGGTTATCACTAGGAATACTGCCGTCATCATTGAGACGTACAATAACACCTTGGTGATTGCTCAAATCTTGTGCTGGGTGGGCAGTTAAATCCCCTCTAGACGGTGCCTGGCGGTCTCCAAGAGAGAGGAATAAATAACCATCGTTATCGAATACCAGCTTGCCACCATAATGCCCGAAGCCAATTGCTTGGGGAGAAAAAATTTCGACTACATTGCTAAGTCGATCATTTTCGAAACGTCCTCGAACAACAGTCGTATTCGAACTTTCACCGCGTTCTTTAGCAAAACTCAGATAGATCCAACGGTTATCGCTGAAGTTCGGGTGAGGAACTACATCAAAGAGTCCACCTTGGCCGTTATAAAAAACTTCAGGCACTCCCTGCACAGCTTCAGGCAGCAGTTGCCCATCTCGGACAATTCTAAGACGCCCAGGTTTTTCAGTTATTAACATGTCTCCACCTGGGAGCCAGGCCATGGACCAGGGTTGCAATAAACCGTCTGCTACTGTGACCACGTTATAGTCATGGTAGGACGCAGAATAATTAGTAGATTGCGCCGTGGCAACGGATGCTGCAATGCTCAACAAGCCAGCACCACTAAGCTTTAACAAGTAACGAATCATGGTATTTCCTCTTTTATTTCTAGTTCTATTTCAGTTTGCTTCCTATTCGAGCAAAGCTATTAAATCAAAAATGTATGCACTTCGCTTTTTTGTTTAATTAGGGGAACAAATTAGCTAATTTCATTTTATCGTCTGCACTGGTTGTATGGCTTATATTGGCGATAATTCCAGCGAGTATTTTGGCTCTTTCTGGCACCTGCGCATTAGCTTGGATAGATTCCATTGCTCCTCGGCCTTCTTCAGTAGCTGAATGTTCAATGCTAGCAACTGCATTAGCCATGTCGCGAATTCCTTGAGCCAAAGCGCTATTAGCGATGATTGCATCTAGCGCCTCTAAGTCATCTTCGGAAGGGAAGTGATTCAAGCCGGCAACAATGTCGGCTACTTCTTTCACGGCAGCCGCGTTAGCATCATTTTGTGCGATGGCGAACTGGGAAAAAATTCCGATTGCGGCCACCAATATCATTTTCTGTAAATTTGTAGATTTCATGATGGTCTCCTGAAATTGAGAGTTTTTGTATTTGCGAACTGATTAGTCTAACTAAGTACCCGGCGAATAAATAGCCGTTTGCGATAAAATTGCTTCTAGGTAAGGATTTTTCAGTTACAAAGAATTACAAACCTTCTCAGTGATAATGGACTTAAGCGATTGATATTACTCTGAGTTTTCTAGGTTCGAAGAAGCCTTGGGCTTGCTTGTGGATAGTAGATTGCTTATCCTTGCTATGCTCGGACTTCGGTTACAATCACTCCTTATAAAATCCCATTGATGTAGCCTCGGTAATCTGAGGGCACAGTCGGCTTAGTTGACGAGCTGGCATGATTTAAAGGCAAGAATTTTGGAGAGTCTAAGATGACAAGAACAAAATCAGTGATTTCGTCATTCATTTTGAGTGTCGGTATCCTTATCTTTACCCAAACAGCCTGGAGCCAAAGTGGCACGGATGTCTATGCGGGAGATTGGCCAGATTATGGCGGCGACATGGGTGCGCAACGGTATTCACCACTCGACCAAATAAATGCAGAAAACGTTGACTCACTAGAGATAGCCTGGCGTTTTTCGACTGGAAATATAGGACCTACCCCTGAATCCAATGCCACTTTCACCCCTCTTGAAGTAGACGGCGTGATATATACCACTGTTGGTGCTACGCGAAACGTTGCAGCGCTGGATGCTACTAATGGCCAATTATTATGGATCTGGCGACCGCAGGAAGGCGAAAGATTTGACGCGGCCCCGCGTAAGGGTTCAGGTCGAGGTTTGGCTTTTTGGCGAGATGGAGATGAGAAACGAATTCTAATGACTACACCGGGATTCTTCCTGGTTTCACTTGACGCTGATACCGGCATACCAGACCCTGACTTCGGAGACAATGGGGTTGTAGATATGTTTGATGGCCTGAGACTAGGTGATGGCCGCACTGATGTCGATATAGGCTCTTCCATGCCTCCTTTCGTTATGAATGGCGTTGCTGTTGTAGGTCCAGCTCATAGAGTTTCGATGCGTCCACCTTCAAAGTTTAATGTCAAAGGAGACGTGCGCGGCTTTGATGTTCGCACCGGTGAGATGCTTTGGACTTTTCGTGTTATTCCCCAGCGCGGTGATATTGGTTATGAATCCTGGCAGAACGGTGGTGCTGAGATTTCAGGCAATGGCGGAGTTTGGGCACCTATGTCTGGAGACCCCGAGTTAGGTCACGTCTATTTGCCAACTGAATCTGCGACAGGCGACCGCTTTGGTGCTGACCGCCCAGGTAATAATTTATTCACTAATAGCCTCGTGGCTTTGGATATCAAAACGGGGGAGCGCCAGTGGCACTTCCAGCTCATTCATCATGATATCTGGGATTGGGATAACCCTTCAGCAGCGATAGTCGCGGACTTACCGAATGGTCGTAAGATCGTGGCACAAGTGACCAAGCAGTCTTGGGTTTATACTTTTGATCGCGTGACTGGTGAACCAATCTGGCCGATCGAAGAATTACCAGTACCGGCAGGCGACGTACCTAGAGAGTGGTATTCACCAACACAGCCCTTCCCAACCAAGCCAGCGCCATTTGATCGTCAAGGCTTTACTGAAGATGATTTAATCGACTTTACTCCAGAACTTCGTGCATTGGGTTTAGAAGCTATCCAACGTTTTCGCCTAAGTCCAAACGTTTACGCGCCGCCATCACTCGCTGATGCAGCGGATGGCACAGTCGGTACACTTGCTCTGCCGGATGCAATTGGTGGTGCTAACTGGGAAGGTAGCGCTATTGATCCGGAAACCGGAATTCTATACATACCTTCGAGAACTAATGTTGCACTGTTATCCATAGCGAAAGACGAGAATTCAGACGTCGATTTTAGTCAATCCTATGGAGTGCGCGTACCTCGTATCCGCGGCTTACCGCTGGTCAAACCACCTTATGGCCGTGTTACCGCAATAGATATGAATAGTGGCGATCACGTTTTTCAAGTAGCTAATGCCGATACGCCAGAGAATATCGCCAATAATCCTGCGCTGGAAGGGCTTGATATTCCGCGCACCGGTGTAGCAACTCGGTCTGGGTTGTTAGTAACGAAAACTTTGCTGTTTGTAGGTGAAGGTGTGGGCGGCGGTCCAACTTTGCGTGCGCTTGATAAGCAAAGCGGTGATATCATTGCTGAAATTGATTTGCCTAATGCTCAGACAGGTGTACCGATGACTTACGAACATGATGGTAAGCAATACCTAGTCATGGTTGTTAGTGGCAGAGGCTCAGCTGCTGAAATTGTGGCTTATACCCTGCCGTAACTTTATATTTGGAGAAATAGTTATTATGCGTACTTTATTTTTTCGATCGGTGTTAGCACCGTTAGTGTTGATAGTTGCTCTGCCAGCGCAGGCCGCAACGTGGGTTTTGGACCCAGAAGGCTCCAAGGTTACTTTTGAATATAACTATGGCAGCGATCCATATGAGGGCGAGTTTAAGAACGTTGAGGCAGTCTTCGAAATTGATCCAATGAACCCGACTGCGTGTAATTTTCAAGTATCGATACCGATCAATGATATTAGTCTCGATTCTCCAGAAGCCTTAGATTATTTGCTCGACTATGAATTATTCGACGTCGATCAGTGGCCAATGGCAACCTTTAAAGCAGAGAGTTGTAGCTTGGAGTCGTTGAATTCATTTGTATCTGAAGGTACGTTAACTGTTCGCGATGTTACTAAGCCTATGAGCTTCCCTTTTAAACTGGATGTGGAGATCGATGGTGGATTACGATTCAGGCTTACCAGTGAGGTAACTATAAAACGTTTAGAATTTGGAGTGGGGCAAGGTTACTGGGCTAGTACTGCCGAGATCCCGAACGACGTAATTATAAAGGTTGATGTTTACGCTAAAAAACAGTAATAAATTAGTTCTTCTTATATAGGTTATTTAAATGATTTTGAAATTATTTTCTGAATGGCGTCAGATGTCATTACTATTAGTCTGCTCCACATTATTAATGTCATGCGATCGTGTTTTAACGCCTGATTTTAACACTGAGATCACTGAGGTTAGGTCTGGGCAGTATGTTTTAGATCCCAACCATGCGTCGTTATTGTGGAAGTTAAATCATTTGGGCTTCTCAACCTTCGTAGGCCGTTTTAATGATATTGATGGTTCTTTGGATTTTGATCCTGAGAATATCGAAAATTCGAGCTTAGAAGTTATTATTAATACCTCAGGGTTAGATATTAATAATGAAGAATTTGCAGTGGAGCTCCGGGGTGATTCTTGGTTTGATGTTGAGGCTTTCCCCCAAGCTGTATTCCGAACTACCGCGTTCAAAGAAATGCTCGATGAGGATACGTTTGTGTTTGAAGGGGATTTAACTCTAAAAGGAGTTACTGCTCCTGTATCTCTCAATATAAATTTCCATGGTGGCGGACGCAACTTTCTCACCAGAAGCTACACCGTTGGGTTCTCGGCAACAGCTTCTTTCTTACGTTCTGATTTCGGTTTAGATCGGTTCACATCTTTTGGCGTGGGAGATCAAATTGATTTAGAAATTCATGTTGAATTTATGGATGCTGGATAGTCTAGATAGTTAATCTTTATCTTCTCTATTAATTGGGAATTGCAGAAGTTCAGCCTATTAGAAAATCTACCATCGCTCCACTCAACAATCGAATGAAGTAGAAATAAAAACCCCTAATCGCAGAATTGGTATAGGGGGTTTTTATATCCGTAAAAAGATGGTAATTATAGAACTGAAAAATTTTTGTATAACTGAATCGAATTCAGTTTCCCATTGTTGCGAGTTGCCTAGGAATCACATCTTTGGTGATTCCTAAATTCCTTAAGTAAACGTCCTAGTAAATCAATTTAGCGACGTATGTTCATCATTAATGAGTCAAAAATGGCTTGGGAGCGCTATTCGCAACTTCGTATAACTAGTTGAGTAATGGTGCCGTCCCTAGAGTGTTGTGAAGTCCCTTTAAACTCGGAGTGTGTGACCTTCTTTTCCCGGCCTGCCTTGTGTGCTATATATAAAGTAAGTTTTACAATGAAAATTAGTAAATTACATTACTTGGAATCACTTTTAAGACTGTTAAATAGGATTTTTGAATATGACTATTAAGGCGTATAAAATTATTATATCCAGTTTTGCTCTGTTGTTGTCACTAACTGGGGTGCTTGCGAATGCCGAAGATTGGCCCGATCGGCCACCGGCTGATGCTCCCGCTCATTGGGGAGCTGTGTCAGCTAATTTTGAAGAAATTCCCTATCCGTATCCTGTGCAATTCCTGTCATTAAATCGCTTTGGTGAAGAAATGCGAATGGCCTATATGGATGTGCAGCCGTCTGGCAGGAGCAATGGTCAAACCGTTTTTTGGCAACACGGTATGAATTTCTACTCAGAGGCCTATACGCCTACACTAAAAAAGCTATCCGAAGAGGGTTTTAGAGTATTAGCAGTTGATAGAATTGGCTATGGTAAATCTTCCAAGCCGATTATTCCTTATAACTTTAATTTTGTAGCCTCTAATATGAAGGCACTTCTTGATGAATTGGGAATAGAGAAGGCTGCAATAGTTGGTCATTCAATGGGTGGCATGGTGGTTAGTCGCTTCGCGATGCTTTACCCAGATGCGACAAGCCATGTGGTTATGGTGAATCAGATCGGCTTAACTGACCAGCGCCAAAGTCGCTCTTGGTCAGATCCATTTGCTAGTGAGCTTGGCGTATCGAGTTATCAATCAATACTTCGGGGTCACTTGAATTACTTTCCTAAAGATTGGCCGCCAGCCCATTTAGAATTTGTGCGACGGCAGTATGGCCAAACAATGAGTGGTGAATGGCCTCGGTTGGCAATGGTTAGGCGACTTCAAGGAGGCATGCTTTACAATGATCCAGTGGTATATGATTGGCAGCATATAAGCAGCAAAGCGCTTGTTCTGGCGGGAGAAGAAGATGGGTTGGTGGCAGATTTCCCACCCTTGGCCAGGCATGTGGCAAGCGAATTGCAGAATTCAGCGATTTTGATGTATCCAGGAATAGGTCATGCACCACAAATTGAAATCCCAGACCAATTCCACTCTGATTTAATTAGATTTCTAAGATCGGATCCTGATGTGCCAGCTAGTGAATGGCGCTAAAATAACGCGCGTCAAAATTATTGAATAAAGAGTCAATATTATATTGAAATAGATTGGTGGTTGGCTATTTTTCAGTTTATTTTTTAATTGCTTTGTGAATATAAAGCTGAGACTCAACCACCATTATTGTCGGGGTTCACATTCTGATAATAAAACCACTCAAGATCTCAGTGATCTTTTAATTTAAAGGTTAATTATTCTTGCGGAGAGTTCATCATGATGTCTGAACTTCGATCAAACGACTTAAGTATTAGTCTACGGCTATTCTTGGCAACAATTTCGTTGCTGGTAACATTACCTCTGTCAGCTCAAGGCCTTACTGGTACGGAAAATGGTGAGTGGCGATATTTGGGTGGCGATATTGGGCACACGCGTTCTTCTCCACTGAATCAGATTAATCGCAGCAACTTTGAAGAATTAGAACAAGCCTGGAGTTGGCGCAGCGACAATTTTGGTCCCAACTTAGATTATTTTTCGCGCTCTACCCCGATCTACGTGGATGGGATGTTATACACCGTGGCTACCCCTAAGCGGCAGGTCATTGCCATGGATCCTGCAACTGGTGAGAACCTTTGGACATTTCGTGAACCGGATACAATTCGACACCAACGTTCCCCGCGCCAAGCTTATGGGAAGGGTGTTGCGTATGCTGAAGTTAATGGTCGTGGAGTTGTTTATATAACTACACCGGGTTTTTTCCTTTGGGCCTTGGATGCGAAAACTGGTCGGCCACTGGAAAACTGGGGCGGAGAACCCGTTCCCCTGGAAGGTTTTGGTAATACTGGTGCTGTAGATCTTATTCCAAGATTAGTTGGTGACTGGGGTCCTTGGCAGGACTATGTGGTAGCAGGAGGCGAATACGACCCTGACTACGGCATTCCGCGAGAGTTAGGTATGGTGACTGCATCTGCTCCACCAATTGTCGTCAACGGTGTAGTTGTAGTCCTAGTTGGCCATCAACCTAGTTATGGTCAAACGCGAATAGAAAATGTTCCAGGCGACATTATGGGATTCGATGCTGAAACTGGCGAGT
>CAWKZI010000055.1:0-9389 GCA_963854365.1 Gammaproteobacteria bacterium | reverse complement strand
AGCCGTAGTTGTCCACCTCTGCGGCCCGAGTAATTGACCGAACAGTTGGCTTATCGAAATGCTGAGGGCCACGCCCTATGGCGTATCCCAGTAATTTTTCAGTGACGGTTCCGACAAACTCTTCCCCGCGGGAAAGTAGTAAGGAGCGCAATCCACCCAGCCCATAGAAAGCCTGACCACTGGGTAATTGACCTGAGGCATCGATTGCTAATCCGGCTTCGCCAGTAAGGCGCCAACGGCCAATAGCATCATAGTTTTCCAGAGCCAGACCCAAGGGATCCATTGGGGCATGACAGACAGAGCAATTGGGGTCTTCACGATGTTGCAACATGCGGTCACGAATGGTTGCTGGTTGTCCATCGGCACCAGTTTCTGGCAAATCTGGTACGTCGGGTGGGGGTGGAGGCGGCGGTGTACCTAGAATATTAGTTAGAACCCACTTACCGCGAAGAACTGGTGAGGTTCGATTTGCATAGGAAGTTGCAGTCAGCAGACTGCCTTGACCCAAGATTCCACCTCGTTGTTCCGCAAGATCATCCGATAAATTGACCCGGCGAAAGTGGCTGCCGTAAACTCCCTCTATGCCATAGTGTTTCGCGAGTCGCTCATTTACGTAGGTATAGTCCGCTCCTATCAAATCTAACAAACTTCGGTCCTCGCGAATCATACTTTCAAAGAATAGCTCACTTTCCTGGCGGAAAGCGCCTCGTAGATTCTCATCGAATTCAGGAAACTCAACAGCATCGGGAACGATTGAGGGCAGGTTGCGTAAATACAGCCACTGTGAGGCGAAGTTTTTCACCAAAGCATTTGAACGTGAGTCTGCTAACATCCGCCGAGTATGTTGTTCCAGCACATCAGGGTTCTGAATCGAGCCATCTTCCGCCGCTGCTAACAATTCGTCGTCGGGGATACTACTCCACAGAAAGAATGAAAGTCGTGATGCTAACTCGAGATCACTTAACGAATAATTTGTATCAGCAGCAATGTTTATTGGGTCACGTTCAACACGGAATAGAAAATCCGGTGAAATTAACAATCGCTCAAGTGCGAATTGAATGCCAGCATCGAATGATTGACTGCCATCTGCGCGGCCGGCACGATAGAAATCCATTAATATTTCAAGGTCACTATTAGTAATCGGGCGGCGATATGCTTGCCTTGCTAGAGATGAGAGAATCTCGCTCGCGCAGATCATCTCATTCGCTGAATTACCGAGTTGTGGCTGACAACTAAATATAGCGCGTCGAGCTAGCGTATCTCCGGGGCCTGTTGCTTCGTAGGGTCCGGTAATCTGAACTTCCTCAATGGCTGCGTCGCCATCACGCATCTCATTTACTGCTGCTGCGAATACAGACTGTGGTGGTTGCAGTACGCCTTCTGGTTCTGTGAATTTTCGAACAAAGGAGACTCCTAAAACATGACGCCCGGCGGCGGCATTGAAGCGGAGGCGTAAATTGGAATCAGCGAAGAGCATGTACTCTTCCCACTCGCGGTCTCCGAATTGATTGCCACCATAGCTGGCTGGAGCTTGCAGAACATCAGGCTCTTCTCCGCCAATGGTGAAAGTTTGCACTAGAGCTCCGTCGAACCGAACTTCTAGCTCATGAGCTGAGCCCATGCCTCGAATATAATTCACGTAGTTACGGTGCAGGCGAATGGACAAGTCGTATTCACCAGCCACTGGGAAGTAATGCTGAATGCCGATACCACCTCTTGACCCAAAGGGTAGGTCGTCGCCCATGCGATCATTTTGATTGAGTAAAATTGGAACTGCATAGGTATCAGACACAGGGCTGAGAGGCTCTTCGCCTACGGCTAGCCTAGCTGTCTTCCTAGCCGCTGAAAGATAGCGCTCCATCAATGCCGGTGAGATGGTTAACACATCGGCCATATTGTCAAAGCCATTCTGGTCGATATTGTCTGCAGGCAGCAGAGCCTCTACATTAACATCTAAGGCTAAAAGGTCGCGAACGGCATTGGCATATTCGGCACGGTTGAGTCTATGGAAGGCTTCAGTGCGGCCGGGATTCAGGTTTTCTGCTGCATGATTATCGATCTCTTTTTCCAGCCAAGATACCGATGCGCTATATACCGCTTCACTAGGCCGTGGCATTTCTACGGGCGGCATTCGACGAGTTCGTAACTGCGCAAGAATTCTCTCGGGAGCTGAACCATGTTCTTCAATTTGTGTTATGTCTATGTTCTGGAATGACAAGTTTGCTTGGCTGAGCGCGTCATTGTGACAGGCAATACAATATTGATTAAGAGTGGCTTGAAGCAATTCGCCGCTTGCTTCAGGACTTTCTTGGGCTGAAATTGAATTTATCTGAGAAGAGAAGACAAGTGTCAGAACGAAAATGATAGCAACGAAAGCTAAACTAACTTTGCAAATCAAGGTCGGAAGCTGTGGCTGCTGCGAACTGGATTTAAAATTGTTGTTTTTTATAGAGATTGGAGCCGTGCTGGTCATAGTTTGTAAGCCGCTTCTTTATTTTAGTTATGGTGATTAATTCAGTATCTGAGCATAGTGCTGGAAATTTCCGCAAGATCTGACTTCCAGGCCAGATTAAAAAAAATAGCTTAAGCTAAACTGCCATTGCTTGCGCTAAGTGTCAATTTTGCTATGTAGACTTTTCAAATGTGCCTAGGACTCAATTTCAAGCTTTTGGGCCTACTTTAACTCTGGCTTGTAACTACCATGCCTAATGTCATACGATTAATACTTATGATTATCGCAAAATTAAGAAAGTCACTGTCTGTAATTCTCTCCGGTCTCGGGGCTGCAACTACATCCATGCTAAAAAGAACCATTAGTACGTGTTTTCTGTTCTTTCTCACCACAATGGTTGCTTTCGCACAATCGTCGCTAACTCCATTGATTGAGGCAATAAAAGCAGCAGATTTGAATACTGCTCGACAGCTTTTAACCAGCGGTGTCGATGTTCAAGAAACTCAGGGAGATGGAGCTACAGCACTGCATTGGGCTGTCCATAGAAACAATCAAGACGCAGTGAATTTGTTATTAGCTGCAGGCATTGATGTAAACGTTAGCAACGAACTTGGCGCTACTGCACTTTGGTTGGCTTCTATAAACGGTGATGCTGGGATGATTGAGTTACTGCTCACAGCAGGAGCCAATCCCAATTTGTCCCTAAAGCGCGGCGAAACACCCTTAATGACTGCAGCTCGTTCTGGAAATGTGAATGCGGTCCTGCTTTTGCTAGAGAACGGTGCGGATATTGATCGTGCAGAAACCGAACATGGGCAGACGGCATTAATGTGGGCAACTGCTCAACGTCATGCAGGAGTTGTTAGGATTTTGCTAGATAATGGTGCAGATTTAACCGCTCGATCAAAGGTTTGGTATCAATTAGAAAATACTGCTGGCAATACTAATACCAGTGGAAATTTTCGTATGGCCCATGGAGGATCCACCCCGTTTATGTTTGCGGCACGCTCTGGGGATATAGCGACTTCCCAGGCGTTATTGGACGCAGGTGCTAATGTCAATGACACAGAAGCATCCAAGGCCAGTGCGCTAGTGGTTGCCGCTCACAGTGGTCATGAGGAGCTTGCTCTATTCTTGTTAAAGTCAGGAGCAAATCCTAATTTGGCTGCTGCGGGTTATGCTCCAATACATGCTGCAGTGCTAAGAAGTCAGTTTGAGTTAGTAGAACAATTGCTGGAGAAGGGTGCTGATATAAACGCCAAAGTTGCACACGGCACATCCGGCCGCCGGTTCAGTGCCGATTATAGTGTTCGTTCTCAGCTGATTGGCATGAATGCCTTTTGGATGGCAGCGAAGTATGGAGAGGTTAAAATTGTCCAGCTTTTGCTTGATAGAGGCGCTGATCCGTTTTTTGTGAGCGAAGCAGGGGTCACTACGTTACAGGTTGCGATGGGAAATTCCGGCTCATCTTTGGATCACCGTCGCGATAGAATTGGCAATGCAGCGCCTGATCTTTATGCGGAAGAACAGCGCACTCTGGCTCTAGCCAAAATTCTTATCGATCGTGGCATTGATGTGAATGCTGCTGACGATCGAGGCCAGACAGCTATGCATCATGCTGTACTAAAAAACTTTCCGGCAGTGGTGCAATATCTCGCGCTGCGCGGCGCGGATATTGCAGTTGTCAACGGACGGGAACAGACTCCTCTTGTATTGGCAGAAACGGTGCAGACTATTCCTGGGACCAATGGCCTAAGAGGGACTCGGCCGAAAGTTGCAGAAGTGCTAAGGGGTTTAGGCGCCGTAAGCGTTAATTAGATTTCTTAATCACTTTGTTGCTGACGCTTCATGCCGCTTAAAACATTCTTGATTTTATTACCCATTATCCTCTTACTTTTCAGGACAATATTATGAACGATAAATACGGTGACGTATTACTTACTCAGTTGTCAGACCATGTGGTGCAGTGTGAGATTAATCGCCCGCCGAACAATTTTTTTGATCTTGAGCTCATTGGTAATCTTGCGGACTGTTTTAATGTGCTTGATCAGAACCCTGACTGTCGCGTCATTGTTTTATGTTCCGCTGGAAAACATTTTTGCGCCGGTGCACATTTCGCCACGCCTGAAGAGCAACCCCAGGGCGATACTGCACCTACGGAATTTAATGATCACAAGAACCCACTCTATACCGAGGCCCTTCGATTATTCGGCAATAAAAAGCCAGTGGTTGCTGCTATTCAAGGTGCAGCAGTTGGGGGTGGTTTTGGGTTAGCTATGATGGCTGATTTTAGAGTTGTTTGCGAAAATACTAGGATGACAGCAAACTTTGTAAAACTAGGATTTACACCTGGGTTTGGCTTAACACATACTTTGCCGCGGATTATTGGGACTCAGAAAGCTAATATGATGTTCTTCACCGGCCGCAGAATTGATGGCAAGACTGCTATGGAGTGGGGCGTTGCCGATTGTTACGCTGAAGTCGATGAAGTTCGGCAAGCCGCTATTGAATTAGCCGAAGAAATCGCCGTAAACGCACCTTTAGCTCTTGTCTCCCTTAGAGAACAATTGCGAACAGGTTTAGTTAAAGCGGTGCAAGCGGCTACTGATGTTGAAGGCAGTGAGCAGTATTGGTTAACCCGCACTGAAGATCATAAAGAAGGTATAAAGTCCGTCGCAGAAAGAAGAGCTGGGAATTTTGCTGGCAAATAACTGAAGTAAGTGATTGAAGTGAATATCCCAAACAACAGCTAACTCGGAAGTAAAATGCTTAAAGATCTTCTTAAGATTAAGGAAACTATTCTGATACCAGGTGTATATGATGCTTTGTCTGCGTTAATTGCAAAACGCGCGGGATTCAAAGCTCTCTATATGTCTGGATTTGGCGTTGCTGGATCTTTGTTAGCCAAACCAGATATAGGTCTTGTCACTGCATCAGAAATGATCGAAAGAGCTGGGCAAATTGTATCTGCAGTAAGCGATATACCTGTGATAGCCGATGGCGACAATGGTTATGGTGGAGAGCACAATGTTGCGCGTTTGGTTTCTGCTTATGAACAAGCGGGCGTTCAGGCTATACAACTTGAAGATCAAGTTAATCCTAAACGTTGCGGTCATATGAAAAATAAACAGGTAGTAGGTTTAGGCGAGGCAGCTGCTAAAATCTCCATGGCAGTTAATACAAGAACCTCAGAAAATTTCCTCATAATTGCTCGGACAGATAGTCGTGCAACTCATGATTTAAAAGAAGCCCTTCGGCGTGGTGAAGCCTTTTTAAAGGCCGGTGCTGATATCCTATTTATTGAAGCGCCTCAATCGATCGAAGAAATGGCAACTATCAAGAATGAATTTCCTGATGTTGTGTTGATTGCCAATATGGTCGAAGGTGGAAAAACCCCAGAGTTTAGTGTGAATGAGCTGACTGACCTTGGTTTTCAAATAGTATTGCGACCGATCACTGCCTTACTTTCAGTTTCTAGTACCTTACAACAATGTTATTCCGCATTAGCTGGAACTGCTAAAGTACAGGAAGTTACTGAGCCCTTAACTTTTGATGAGTACAATGAGCTAATTGGGCTTTTAGAATATACATAATAGATACCTCTCATTCATATTCCCCAGAAGTATCGAAGGCAAGTACTTGGGTTAAAATGTACTATTCCTTCCATGCAGTTCCAGCCCAGTCTGCGACCTCGCCGTCTGCAGGGACAGGCAGTTCACGAATTCGTTCGGGTACATCGTCGTATTCTAGCCTCAATGCTTTACAGCAAACTGCATGCAAGTTATAACCCATCACGTGGTACGTTAGTTCTAGAATATCCTCGTCCGATAAGTGAGAGTGCAACGCTTCGAACAATTCATCTGATGCTCGACCACCTTGCAAAATTAATGCATCTGCCCATGCGAGAATCGCGCGCTCTTTTTCATCGAACAGCGAGGAAACTTGCCAATGAGGAATGGCAGCAATTTTTTCATCACTTAGCCCAAAGCGGCGAGCTGCCTTGCAGTGTTGTGAAAATACAAATTGGCTCCCCTGCGTATACCCTGCCCGAAGAATGCCGAGCTCCCTTGTAATCGGATCTAATTGGCTAACACTTTTCTCGGCGAACATGCCGAACATGCCAAAGTGATTTGTAGCATGTTCGAAAATATACGGGACCAGTGCAAATACCGTCCACCAGTTCCCAGGAGTTCCCGTCGCTGTACCCGGTTCTTTTACCGGGTCGCGGTCACCAAACAACGCTTGATAAAATTTCCCTATAACTTTATTTGCATCTTTTTTCGGAACACCTCTTAATCGTGCCATGGATTCTCCTTGATAGAATTATTTGAGCGTTTTTCTCGATTTAGAAATTTAGGAGATGACCATACCAGAAATGAAAGCCATTGACTTTGTTTGAATATAGTTAATCATAGGAGCCTTGGTACTTGGGAAATGAAGATTGAGATATTAAGGGACAGAACATGCCTATAAATGAAAAATTTGAGATACGCGGGGTCAACCATTTGGCCTTAGTCTGCAAAGATATGAAAAAGACCGTGGAGTTTTATTCAGAAATTCTCGGAATGCCACTGACCAAGACTATTGAATTGCCTAATGGGATGGGGCAACATTTCTTTTTCGATATTGGGAAAGGGGATTCTCTTGCTTTCTTTTGGTTTCCCGATGCTCCTGACGCTCAGCCCGGTGTTAGTCATCCGGCAGCAGTAGTCGGTAAGGGTTCAATAGCATCTGCGCACGCTTCTATGAATCACATCGCCTTTGACGTACCGGAAGAAAAAATTGAGGAATATCAGCAGAAATTAGAAGCAGCAGGTGTTGAAGTAACTCAGGTTGTGAATCACGATGATTCTGAAAGAGGTGCTAGTGCTACAATTACTGAATCAACATTCGTTCGCTCCGTTTATTTTCAAGATCCAGATGGCATTATGCTGGAATTTGCATCATGGACCAGAGAACTTAATGCAAGTGATGTTAGCCATGATCCAGCTTCCGCGGTTCAGTAAATGGGTAATCTGTAAATTTACAGCTCAACAAATAACTAATTAGCGACGATCGGAAATACGCGCCATTACTGGGTGATCGTGAGCCCCCATTAGACTATCGACTACCAGCAGAAACTCGGTAAAAACATCGCTACAATCTCGGCGCTGATACGATTGAAGAAATAGTTACACACTTATCTGATCAACATCATTAGAGGAATCATCCTTTATGTCTGAGTACAGTCCTCCTAAAGTTTGGAAGTGGGATAAAGAAAACGGCGGCAACTTTGCCAGTATTAACAAACCTACTGCGGGTGCCGCTGAGGAAGTTGATCTGCCTGAAGGAGAGAATCCCTTTCAGTTGTACTCACTTGCAACGCCTAATGGCGTGAAAGTGACAATAATGTTGGAAGAGTTGCTTGAGCTTGGCCATAACGATTCTGAGTATGATGCTTTTCTGATTAAGATCAGCGAGGGTCAACAGTTCGGAAGTGGTTTCGTGGCTATTAACCCTAATTCCAAAATTCCTGCATTGTTAGATAAGAGTACAACTCCAGCAACTCGGATATTTGAATCAGGTGCGATACTAATTTACCTCGCAGAAAAATTTGCTGAATTTTATCCAATTAATCCGTCGGACCGAGCAGAATGTTTGTCATGGCTGATGTGGCAGATGGGAGCGGCACCTTTTCTTGGCGGGGGTTTCGGGCATTTCTATGTCTATGCACCAGAAAAATGGGAGTATCCAATAAGTCGCTATGCTCTGGAAGTAAAGCGCCAGTTAGATTTATTAGATAAGAATCTAGCCAGCAATCGCTTCCTTTGCGGTGAAGACTATAACATCGCCGATATTGCTAATTACCCTTGGTATGGTGCAGCTGTGCTACACAACCTTTACGATGCGGCGGAGTTCCTCGACGTAGCTTCTTACAAGAATGTTATCCGCTGGGCTACCGAGATTGAAGAACGGCCTGCTGTTCAAAGAGGACGCCGAGTGAATCGGATTTGGGGCCCTCAGGAACTAAGAGTGCCAGAGAGGCATAGCGCCGACGATTTTAAAATTTAACAATTTTAGCTAAACATATCGAACGGCTGAAAATCGCCATTGAATAGTTGACTTGAATTGCCATGTCCCAGCCATCCTTCGGTCATTGTTTGGTAGACACGACGGAAATCGGTAGTATAGGCAAGGTTATCGCCTTCCGTGAGGTTCGTAAGACTAGGCAGCTCGCCATAGTGACCTCCCTTAACTGGATTTCCAACTACAAACATTGTATTTGCAGCTCCGTGATCGGTTCCCAAACTCACATTTTCGGGTACTCTGCGGCCAAATTCAGAGAAGATCATTAGGACGACATCATCTGCTCTTCCAATTCGATTCAGATCCTGAACGAATGCTGAAACCGCGTCAGAGGTATAGGTAAGTAGTCTGCGATGAAGATTATTTTGAAACACGTGGGTATCGAAGGCATTGTTTCGATAGGAGACATAGTAGAGGCTGGTAGGGAGTCCTGCATCAAGCAGTGCGACAATTTTTGGCAGGTCAAGACCGGTAACACCATAGTCAATTGGAGAGCGATAATTTGACCAAGCCTCTCTTACTAATGCAGATGCGTCATTTGCACTTTTAGCAATGTTCAATAGATATCGACGAGATGGATTCTCTACTTCACCAATGTCTGGAACCATTGCTAGGGCATCTTTCTCTTCATAAAATGATTCGCGCATAAACCTATCAGGAGCATCAAAGACTACAGGCACGTGCTGCGCACTTCTCACCGCTAAGGATTGTCTTGCTGCAATGTTAACTAGAAAATTTGATGGCGCTGAAGGGGCCATTGAATCAGCTAAACGACCAACCCAGCCGTATTCCTCACCACTATTCGGCGCTGCTGTATGCCAATACGCCATCGACGTGAAGTGCGAGTACGAAGGGTTTTCATAGCCGCAGC
>CAWKZI010000054.1:0-9522 GCA_963854365.1 Gammaproteobacteria bacterium | reverse complement strand
CGAAATCTTTAAGGATATTCGAGGCAATCAATCCAACCATTACCACTGCCAGAATCGGATAGATGTTAAATGGAATAGATATAATGAATACGCTCATCGCTTCAGCAGGGGTGTCGATTGGCCCCATACCAATAATTAAACCGGCGACGAGAACCGCCCATCCGGTGATTGGCACAAGAATGCTTACTGGCGCTGATGTAGAGTCACAAATATATGCTAGCTTTTCTCGAGAGATTTTAAATCGGTCCGACAGGGTGCGCATGGTGGAGCCGACAAACAATGGGCTGAAATAATCACTAAAATAGACGAACATTCCCATGAACCATGCAATCAGCTGCACCTTTTTGCGAGTCATTTTTCTTCGCTCTATAAAAAGTGAGAAATTTAGAATAGCGCCAGTGCGCTGAAAGAACGCTATTAGCATGCCAATGAAAAACTCTAGGAGCAGAATCCAGGAAAAGTCTTCGGTACCCAAAGCTCCTACTAATAGAGCGGGAAAACCTAGCAGCCCTTCACCTGCTACTAACACCCCAGCAAGGCAGGCCACCGCCAAAGAGAAAACCGTATTGCGAGTGGCAAACGCGAGAACGATCGCAACGCTGGCTGGTATAAGCGATAGAGGGCCGATGTAGTCACTCGCTTCCACTATAGATACCTTGTTTTATATTTACTGGCTAAGAAAATAGTGAGTTTTAGATTAAATCTAAAAAGCGTTCAATAGAACCAGTGTAATCATGGGTGGTGGAGCGTGTCTATATTACATTACAATTCTTTGTGGCCTTGAATGCTTTCTAAAAGAGAAGCTAGGTGAAATCCGAGAGCACGAAACGGATCAGGAGGCATCCAACTGGCCTTGCCGAATAATTTGGCAACATTGGGGACTTCTTTACCATTGGCCAAATCCGCCAACAATCTGCCAAGCAATGTCCCTTTAACAGTCCCGCCACCATTGCAACCAGCTGAGACAAATAGGTCTGGTTTTGCTTCTCCCCATAGTGCGCCACCATTAAACGTGAATCCTACTGCGCCACCCCATATTTGCTCGAATACAATCTGGTCCAACTGTGGGAATCGGGTTTGCATTCTGCTGTGGAGTTTTGCGCGAATCACATTGATGGATGATTCCGCTTCGTAGCCATAGTGCGATCTAATTAACAGGCGACCATCAGCAGTTCGGCGCAGAGTACTGCCTAATCTGTGGGTGGGTAGTAACCCCCAATTCTTATCACTACCTAGGCACTCTAATAATCCTGGTTCCAGTTGTGGTGTGAGTCCAGCATAAGTGTACATGGCGGCCAAGCATGATTTTCCTATCCCTAAGTCTTTGCTAAAAGCATTGTTAGCTAGCACAACCTTCTTTGATTGAATTGATCCATGCGCAGTTTTAATAGTCCAACCGTTCTTATTCTCCGTTAAATTGAGTGCGGCGGTGTTTTCGAATAAATTTATATCATTTGGCAGGCTAGTTGCCAATGCTCGGATGACGCTTGCTGGTTGCACGAGGTAGCAGTGAGGAGAGTAGAGTCCAGCTTGATAGAAGGAAGTGCCAAGGCGTTGTTTTAATTCGTTTTTATCAAGTTCTTCGAAGGGGGTTTTTGTTGCTTCGAGGAAAGCTTGGTATTTTTTTAATGATCTATTGCCGGTATCGCTAGCAGCAGCACGATAAGTGCCCGCTCGTTTAATATCACAATCCATTCCAGATTTTTGTACTTCCGAAACTATATGCTGCATGGTTTCAGAAATTAGTTTATTGCTGACAGCCATTTTTGCGATGTTCTTGGCGTCCGCATCTTCAGCTAAT
This sequence comes from Gammaproteobacteria bacterium, assembly GCA_963854365.1. GTDB lineage: Bacteria > Pseudomonadota > Gammaproteobacteria > Pseudomonadales > Pseudohongiellaceae > UBA9145. The sequence continues at coordinate 7,721 of CAWKZI010000054.1, read as the reverse complement.
GAAATCTCTAAGAGAAATCCAGAATTTCTGCCAGGGTTTCCTTCGCCGATTTCACTGGAGTCAAGCAAGGCTATGGTTGCATCGGGTTGAAGTTCGCGCCAACGTTTCGCAGCAGAAATACCGGTGAAGCCGGCACCAACTATTGCGACATCGACTTCAATTTTTTCCGCTAATTTGGGATTGGGAGCTCTCGCCGGCAGCAAGGCGTTCCAGCCGCTTTTAAGTTTATAGTCGGGGTAGGGCAGTTTACTCACGGGCATTGAGCTTTTTGAAAGCCTTGCGGTCAATTCCTCTAGGCCTCGCCACTTGAGCATTGAGTTTGTCTCGATCAAGCGGATCATTATCAGCCAGCAATAACTCGATGTGTTCCATCTGGTCGTTGCCCCAGAACAAATTGTCGTCGGTTATTATTGTTGGAACCCCAAAAACACCTTTTTCGATTGCCGTCGTAGTTTCATTGATTAGCATTTGTTTTACTTCGGGCTTAGAAACTTGCTGACTTAGATACTTTGCATCGATTCCTTGCTGTTCGACGATGGCTTCTAAAGAGGCAAGATCGCCAAGTTCTTTGCCATGACTCCAGCCTGCCTCAAATATTGCACTAATAATTCGATGTTGATCATTTCTGGACACTTCCCTTAATGACATTCTCAGAGAAGAAAGCGGATTGAATGGGTGGCTTTTCGGTGGATTGTATTCGAAGTCATGAAGTGCAGCGTAGCGAAGGCAATACTCATGCAGCCATTTGCGCTTTGGTGAAATCTCGGCGGGACCTAATTGTCCCCACTTATCTAATAATTTGCCGAATACCACAGGATGAGCTTCAATCTTGCGATCATATTTATTAGCCAGGGGAGTAAGGTTGCGCCATGCAAAGTAAGCAAAGGGAGACAGGTAGTCAAAATAGAAATGTATTGGCTCACTGCGCTTTAGATCGTTAGACATAAGTTCGTTGGGCATCGATTTATTCAAAATTATTTAAGCTAAAATTAGTCGTTGAATTGCACTAGTTGCTACTTTAGCTTTGGAAGCGATTTCACTATCAGTCCAACCGCGGCTATGAAAAATTCCCGCGCTTTGCCGACTTCTTTAAGTTCATAAGATTGTGAGTGCAATTTCATTTGTGTTGAGTATCTATGTAGATGCCAATGTTAAAAAGTTAGGACGCAATGAATTAACTCAATTCCAAACTTAGAATAGAGAGATGGTTATTGATCGAAATGTAAGGTAACGGACTAACAATCTTAAAGAATGTGTCGATCTAAACTTGCAATTAATTTATCGACTTCATCATCATTATTATAATGTGCCATGGAGCAACGCACAACGCCGTCTTCACTATCTTTAATGCCAAGTGTTTCAATTAGTCGTTTCGCATAGAAGTGGCCCCAGCCAATGGCAACATTATCTAATGCAGTCAAAGCAGGTATAGATTCTGACTTTTGTCTATCTAAATAAAATGAAAAGGTTGCCACCCGTCGATTTTTATCTGCCTCATTTATGCCTATTAAATGAATTTGTTTTTTTGAATTAATAAAATCAATAAACTTCTCGGCCAGTCTTTGCTCATGGTCTGCAACCATAGCGTAAAGTGCTCGTACTTTTTGATAGAATGACGCGTTATTCTCGCCGAAGTGATGCTGATATAAAGTTTCGAAATACTCTGCTATACCAACCAAGGCCGAGATAGATTCATGATTGGGCCCGGCTGGATTAAATTTATGGGCCAGATCTTCTTTATCGAAAAAGTAATGATTCTGCCCTCGCGCCGCCAACAGATGCTTTTTTTTGCCGTAGAGGCAACCAAGGTGTGGTCCGAAGATTTTATAAAAGCTGAATAAATAGAAATCCACATCCCAGGACTTTACATCTATGGCACGGTGTGGTCCGTATGCGACTCCGTCTACACAAACCATGGCACCGGCTGTATGGGCTTTCTTGGTGATTGTCTCTATATCATTGATGCCGCCTGCGACATTGGAAACGTGAGGGAAAACCACTAATTGTGTTTTATCGTTTAGTAATTGATCTAATGCGGCCATGTCGAGCTCAGCGGTTTCGGGTTTAACGGGCCACTCTCTAATTATCAATCCAAATTCAGCCAAGCGCCGCCATGGTCCGGAATTCGCCTCATGATTGGCAACGCTAACTATCATCTCATCGCCTGCCTGCCACAAATGGCGAAGTGCTTGTGCAAGTACGTAAACATTAATTGAAGTGGAAGCGGCTACAGTGACCTCATCAATTTCAGCACCAATCATCTCTGCCATCAAGCGCTGACCTTTATGCACTCTATTGGCAGCTTCACTGGAAGGGCGTGATGGGTATCCGGGTTGAACTTGAGTCTCTGCCATATATGAGGTCATTCGCTCGATGACACTATTAGGTACAAAAACCCCACCGGCGTTTTCAAAGAAAGAGGTATTCCAAATATTGGAAGGGAATTGACTGCGAGCGAAGGTAGTATCGAATTCTTTTCCAGAATTTTTCATTTGGTAATATCTCTCATCTGCTTTTGTTAGATTGGTTTCAACAAATACTCTTAAGTGATATCCAAGGTATATCAGTTAAAGAAGGGCTTCGATAGGAAAGCGGTGTTTCACTATTTTTTAACTCTTCGTTCAAAGGTTTTTATTCTTGCTAAATTAAGCTGTTTTCGAGTATTGTTTGACGAATAATAATAATTCTTTATAGGGCTCCAAAAGGGGACCTCGGAGGTTATAATGCGGGCCTTACTGACATCGCTAAAACCCAAGCGGGCGCTGCTGGCAGCATTCTTAAGTTTAGTCTGCGAGCCGTCTTTATTCGCCCAAACTGAAAGCCCTAATGTCTTCACCCACGAGATTCGGCCAATCATGGAGCGAACTTGCTGGAATTGCCATAGTGAGCAGGTGAAGAGTTCTGGGCTTGATTTAAGCTCTCGGGAGGCAGCTATTGTTGGTGGCATCCGTGGCCCGGCGATTGTGCCTGGTAATGCCGAAGAAAGTCGCCTTTATCGGCAGCTTGCTGGCCTCGAAGGCCCCTCGATGCCTTTAGGCGTTCCCCTTGATGAATCCGAGATTGAAGCAGTGAAGAACTGGATCAATGCTGGTGCTGAATGGGATGAAGGCGGCACCAGTGTTGTCTCTTCTGATCAATTTTCCGCATTCGCTACAGAAGTACCAGATTCTGCACGTCAATATTGGGCATTCCAACTGCCTGAACAGCAAGAATTACCTGCAGGCGGCAACTACGATCATCCAATAGATAAATTCTTGGAAGCTAAACGACAGGAAAGTGGTGTTATTCCAGCTCCCCAAGCTGACAAGCTCACCTTGTTGCGCCGTGCTCATCTCGATCTCACCGGTTTACCGCCAACTCTGGAGGAAACTGAAGTATTTTTAGCCGACACTTCTGTTACTGCATGGGAAAACTTGATTGATCGACTTTTGGCTTCTCCTCATTACGGTGAGCGCTGGGGGCGTCATTGGTTAGACGTAGCCCGCTACGCTGACTCGGATGGTTATGAACAAGATGTAGACCGAGCCAACGCCTGGCGCTATCGCGACTATGTTGTTGATGCGTTTAATGAGGACAAACGATACGATCAATTTATTACTGAACAGATTGCTGGTGATGAATTAGATATCACTACCCATGAAACTCGGATTGCCACTGGGTTTTTGCGAGCCGGCCCACGGGTAAACTTTCGTGAAAAAGATAATCCGGAAAGACGCTGGGATTACCTTGATGATGTTATAGCAACAGTTGGCCGCGGAGTGCTCGGTATGACCGTGCATTGTGCCCGCTGCCATGATCATAAATTCGATCCGATCTTGCAGAAGGATTACTACAGCATGACTGCTGCAATTTTTGGTTATATTGAAACTGAATACCCAATGTTGCCGGAGAAGCAAGCTCGAGAGTATCTATCACAGACCTCTGAGCTTGATGAAAGAGTTAGTGCAGTTCGTGAACAAATTCGTGCGATTGAACAACCTTATGTTGATGAACTAAAAGTCGCTAGAATAGAAAGAGATTTCCCTGTTGATGTATTCGAGGCTGTAATTACAGCAGACGAAGATAGAACTGACGGTCAAAAACTATTAGCGGCACAGGTATTGACCATTGGTGTTCCTCGTGGTCAAGTTGACAGTGCCATGTCGGAACTCGACAAGGCTCGGAGATTAGTACTTCGTTCGCAAATAGACGGTATTGAATCAAATCGTCCTGAAGAACCTCCCATGCTCGAGATAGTTACTGATGGGGACTATCGCTATACACCTGATCGAGCCGGCGACAACGTGCTCGGCTGTCCTGAATGTCGAATTAAGCCAGAGGAGCCAGGCAGTTTCTTGCATGACAGTCCTGGCAGGTATGAGGTTCCACCTGCACCATTTTTGATTCGCGGCGACCCTTTTAGCCCGGGGCCAGAGATGACCCCAGCTTTTCTAACTGTGGCAACTTATGGTGAGCCTGTAACTGAAATCCCTCGGCCGAATGGGCGCACATCCGGTCGTCGCTTAGCGCTTGCACAATGGCTTACCTCAACAGAGAACCCTTTAACCTCTCGCGTATGGGTTAACAGAGTTTGGCACCATCACTTTGGCCGCGGCATCGTTGCCACGCTAGATAACTTTGGTCGCGTAGGGGATCAGCCTACCCACCAAGAACTGCTGGATTGGATGGCAGTACAATTTGTTGATCAAGGATGGAGCACAAAAGACCTTCACAAATTAATGATGACCTCCGAAGCCTATAAGATGGCTTCAGCTTATAGCAATGAAGCGAATGTTCGGAACGATCTTGAAAATCATTTGCTATGGCGTTACCGACCGCAGCGCCTTGAAGCGGAAGCTGTTCGCGACGTAATCATGGCGACTAGCGGTGGCATTGATTTGGCTGTCGGAGGAGAACCAATTTTTCCCTATATTCCCCAAGAAATATTAGATACAGCTCAGGCTTACGGGCGTTGGGATAATCAGCTAGATGGTCCTGAAGTCTGGCGTCGCAGCCTTTATGTCTATAGACGGCGGACGTTGAGTTTTCCATTCTTTGAAACTTTTGATTTACCGGATCAGAACATCACCACGGCTTCTCGTAATACTTCAACAGTCGCACCACAGGCGCTTACACTGTTGAATAATCCTTTTGTTCTCGGACAAGCTGAACTATTCGCCCAGGAAATTCAGGAGCGAGTACCTTACGATGTTGATCGACAAATTGAATTGGCGTATCGATCTGGATTAACTCGATTACCGACTGAGGTTGAGAGAGAAGTTGGTCGTCAGTTAGTTGAAAGTGGATCTTTAATCGATTTGACCCACGTGATCTTTAATTTGAGTGAGTTTCTCTACAAAAGATAATTAGAATCAGAAAGAAAGTACAAGAAAGAGGACTAAGAACATGAATCATTCACACAATAACAAAAAGAAGATTTGGTCACGCCGCGAATTTCTAATGCGCTCTGGTGGGGGCATTGCAGGGGTGGCACTCGCTTCCATGTTAGAAAAGGATGGTGTATTCGCAGCTGAAGATCTGTTGAATGTAGATCAGTGCGGTGTGCAGGTTCCAGGAGCCTTCTCACCAAAACTTCCTGACTTCGCACCTCAAGCTACTAACGTTATTTCACTATTCATGAGTGGTGGCCCAAGCCAGGTTGACACCTTCGATTACAAACCTTCTTTAACCAAATATGCTGGGCAACCGCTGGAAGATTTAATCGGTTCTAAGTTTGCGGTACGACAGGGTATGCCGGGGCCCTTAATGCCTAGCCCATTCGAATTCAAACAGCATGGTGACAGCGGTATGTGGGTGTCGGAATTGTTTCCCCATATAGCAAAACATGTTGATGAGATGGCGTTCATCAAATCTCTTTATGGCCGGTCTAACGACCACATCCAAGCCACTTATGAAATGCAAACAGGTCAGATTCGTATGGGCTTTCCCAGCGTTGGCTGTTGGGTTACCTATGGTCTTGGTTCTGAAAGTTCAAACCTACCAGCGTTTGTCGTCATGAATGACTATCGTGGCGGCCCCTTGGGAGGACCCAATGACTGGGGCTCTGGGTTCATGCCTGCTAGTTATCAGGGAACTTTGTTCCGTTCCTCAGGCGATCCCATTGTCGATTTGGAAACACCGCAAAACATGACTCAAGATCAGCAGCGTGCTCGTCTAGATGCGTTAGCACGACTGAATCAAATAGATATGGAAAAATATCCAGGAAATTCTGAATTAGCTGCAAGAATATCCTCTTATGAATTGGCTTATCGAATGCAGGGCTGTGCGCCAGAGGCCATAGATATATCTGCGGAGTCGGAAGCAACCAAAAAATTATATGGTCTAGACGAGGCAATAACTCAGCCATTTGGAACTCAATGTTTAATGGCGCGGCGTCTGGTTGAGCGGGGTGTTCGTTTCGTGCAGTTGTTCATGGGCGGAGTAGGTGTGCAGAATACTGATACTTGGGATGCTCATAGTAATCTTGTTGAAAATCATACTCTCCATGCCAAAGAATCTGATCTACCTATCGCTGGTCTCTTAACAGATTTGAAAGAAAGAGGCTTACTTGATACCACGCTTATAGTTTGGCACGGTGAATTTGGTCGTATGCCAATTTCCCAGCGAGGTGTGGGCCGCGATCATAATCCGGGCACCCAAACCGCCTGGATGGCTGGTGCTGGAATTCAAGGTGGGCAAGCAATTGGTGCCTCTGATGAATGGGGATACAAAGCAGAACAGCAACCTATCTCAGTACATGATATGCACGCAACGATGTTGCATTTATTAGGTCTGAATCATGAGAAACTCACTTACCGGTACAGTGGTCGTGATTATCGTCTTTCAGATATTGAAGGAAAACCTATCCCACAAATTATTGCCTGATCGGTTGAAAGTAATGGCATGTTGTACGCCGATTTCTAAAAGTCAGGTATACCTTTTTATTTCCAATATGGCCGAGACATCCCGCTAATAAGTACTTAATGTTCGAATTTGGGAATTGAGTGTTTTGTGGCTATCGTAATTCTATTAATTTTTAGTCAATAGTAATGTTATGGGTAATTCTACTTCTATATTCCCACATGGTGACATCGAAGAAATCGGTACCGATATTTTTATGTTGCGCGGCAGTATCAAAATGAACGCTATAGTTCGATTTACTAGAAACATGGCAATTGTAAGAAGTGGAAGTGAGCTTTCATTAATAAACCCGGTGAGGATGAATGAGAAAGGGGAAAAGCAATTAGAGGCTCTGGGCAAGGTTACTAATGTTATTCGACTGGGCCCGTTTCATGGAGTGGATGACCCTTACTATGTAGAGAAATACGGCGCCCAAATGTGGGCCCAGGAAGGAGGTTTGGTCTATATCGAACCTTCCATTGACACAATAATAACTGCAGCGACTGAACTACCGTTTAATGATGCGGAGATATTCGAATTTAACGGATTAAAGCAGCCCGAGTGTGCTCTGCTATTAAAGGCGAGCGGTGGCCTGTTGCTCACGTGTGATGCGATCCAGAACTACGGCAATTATAGCTATAACAGCATCCCAGCCAGAATTCTTATGCCCTTTATCGGCTTTCCAAAAACCACTTTAATTGGTCCAATTTGGTTGAAAATGTTAACGCCAGAAGGTGGTGATTTAGAAAGTGAATTTCGAAGATTGTTGCAGCTGGATTTTGATCGCTTGCTCTCCAGCCATGGAACACTGCTGGAGAGCGGGGCACATTCAGCGGTTGAGC
>CAWKZI010000053.1:0-9530 GCA_963854365.1 Gammaproteobacteria bacterium | reverse complement strand
TTTAAGCTGGGTAGGTCAGCTTCAGTTAGAAGTTCTTGAAGTTGAGCGAGTGATTCACCCTCGTTACCATCGTTGTTTAATAAAATCTCTGACAGAATAAAATGCCAAATATCTATTAACTCCATTTGTAACTGAGCTAAGTCTTTATCTTGCTTCTTCCACCATTTCCAACCGTGGTGCTCAATTGCCTCAGCGCCTTCAATAACAATCGCGCGTAGGTAAGGGTGGCGGGCACTCACCCAATCGGGGTCAACCTTAGAGTTCATAGCCGCTTGCATTGATAGCATGGTGGTGGCCTGATCGATTGTCAGCATTGTTTATGTCTTCTGAGTCAAATTAATAGGATGATTCTAGGCATAGAATCCCGAAAGCTGGAAATCTTGAGGCTTTGCTTTGGATTACTCGATTAGTAGGTTGCTAAAATTGTAGCTTTGCCTGCTTCGTAAGAGTAGTTCGCATCTCTTTTCGGCTTCTGAGCATGTCGTTATAGGACTTTCTTGCAGCAACGATTTCATTATCGCTGCCTTCGGAGGAATCTAACTCATTTAACCAGGCTTCGAGAACTTCGATCTCACTGGTGAGCTGAGCAGTACCTTCTTCAATTAGCTTTAGATCGATACTGACACTATCGGATATGGCATTCTCTTTTTTGCTCATGGACCTGATCTCACATTCCTGTATGCATTTGCACACTTTTGAATCCCCAAGCGCCATTTTAAGACCAGAGTCTGCAGCGGCATCTAGGCAATCGCTACTGTTCAGCTATTTACAGCTTTACTTTAATGCTTTTCTTTATTTCCACTAATCAATTAGCTGGTTATCTACCTCTATTAATTCTTAACTTAACTACGTATTTATCGGCAGGACTTGAGAATGTCATAGACCAATTTTCGGGTCAAGATTCAAAAAGCTTTGGCTATGGGGAATGCGGCACTTTATTTAGATCTAAGATTATTAGCACTGGCTGAGGATTGTCCGCTGAAAAATTGATCGCAGCTCGATTTTAGGCAGTTCTGGAGAGTTAGACATACCATCCTAATTCGGCTTCCTAAGAAATCTCTTTGATTAATTAATCAATATCTCTAACCCAGCAGTCGGAGCGGTATATAACAGGGCCGTGGTCGCGTTTGACAGGAAGGCCATAAACTATATTATCCAGTTGCTTAGATCTGTGTGCTTTTATCTCTTTTTTGCATAAAGCAGCCGGAAATTGCTATTAAAAGCCTGGCGGAGAATGTGGTAGAAAGAGATAGAAGGAACATTAAGAGCTCCTTTTTCGATAAATTTAGCCGTAAATACGATGAATTTCCCTAAAAGGATAGAGGTCTCTATAAAAATTTAGTAATTCTTTGATATTTTTTAAGCTTGTCCTTGACTGCGCGAGTCAAGGTTCTTAGAATCCTCGCTCCTTGAAAGGGCTGGCCTCCAGTTCTTCAACTGTCCCCTTCGTCTAGAGGCCTAGGACACCGGGTTTTCATCCCGGCAACAGGGGTTCGAAACCCCTAGGGGACGCCATTTTTCTTTTCACCAAATCAACAAGTTACGTTTTGAAGTACAATTTCGTGCTGCTTTTGACTTTTACTGGGCTACTTCAAATCCATTATTTCCCGCAGTAAGAACGATGCTCACGACAAACCGTGAAATCTTCAGCTTCATGCCAATATCTTTGATATTTCTGGGTTTTAGCACAAAATGTTTAACTCAAGGAATTACGATGATTTTTTGGGGGTTTCTCGAACAGTTTGGTTTAGTCAACGATAGTTGGCCCGTTAATGAAAGCGAAGATTCAGACACCCTATATAGGGATTTTCCACGAGATTTACGAAAGATTTTATTTAAATAAATATGAGGAGAAAATGAATTTGTTGAAAGATATTTTTACTATTGCGGCTCTAATGTTGGTTTCTGGTCTCTGAAAACAACCCCGAGCGGCATATCGTTACTATCTGAACGGCCGGAAGCGGAAGGCAGATGACCTAGCAGAAAAAGCAATTAAGCGTTGCGCCATTGGAACTAACCGTAGCCCAGGTCCATTTGCCGTGTATGCCCGGATATAATAAATAGGAGTGACTGGGGTATGTTTCGGCAACAGCAATAAAAGTGTCCGTTTATCTGAGTTAGCTTGAGTGTGTATGAGTAAGTAAATTGCTAAGCTATTGGATTACAAAATATTTTACTTACCCATATAATATGCATTCTAGGACCGTGACTTAATTAAGCAGCATTCCGACCAATTAACATGCCAATTTTATTGCACGGAAATGGCAAAATTTAAGTATCTCTGTTCCTTTCGATCTAAACTACGCTACTTTTATTTCGTTGCTCTTTAATAACTTTACGGGATCGTATTTTGAAACAATCTCTATTCTCCTTTTTTTTGTTGGTAATGATATTACCTGTAACCATCTATGGTGCTGACAATGTAGTACTGATCACTTTTGATGGGTTACGCTGGCAGGAAGTATTTACTGGAATCGATGAGAATTTGGCCACGCACCAGGACTACTCTCCACAATCCGATCGATTGATACAGCGCTTCTGGAGCGATAACGTCAATGATCGTGCAGAGGCTCTATTACCATTTATTCATCAAACGGTTTTTGCTCAAGGAAGTTATGCTGGCAATCGGCGAGATGGTTCTTGCGCGTCTGTCAACAATGATTGGTATTTTTCTTATCCGGGCTACTCCGAAATTCTTACCGGTGTGGTTAATCCCGCTATTGATTCAAATAGCAAAGTTCCGAATACCGAAGCCACCTTTCTTGAATTACTTGAAAGCAATAGTTTGTATAGTAAACAGACGGCAGCCTTTGCATCTTGGGATGTGTTTCCATTCATTTTTAATGTGGGAAGAAGCGGTGTGCACGTCAATGCATTTTCGGCGGAAGCTAATCCGGCTGATGCTCACGAAATATTTCTGAATAAGCTCCAAAATGACATACCTGCACCCTGGCGAACTGTGCGTAATGATGCTTTTACGCATCAATTTGCACTATCTTATTTACGTCGAGAACGACCAAAAGTGCTCTTCATTAGTTACGGTGAAACTGACGATTTTGCTCACGATGGTAAGTACGATGAATATGTTTTCGCTGCCAATAGAACAGATGGTTTTATCAGGGAAATATGGTCTACGTTACAGTCTATTGACCAATATCGAGACAACACTGTGCTGTTCATAACAGTCGATCATGGCCGCGGAGAATCACCTCTCCAATCTTGGATGCACCATTCGAGCCGGCAAGCAACCACAAGGGTAAATAGTGGGTTAACGCAATATGCCGACGGCATTGTTGGCTCTGAAGCAACCTGGTTTGCAGTAATGGGGCCGGGCGTTGCTAGTAGCCGGCAGATTTTGACTGACGGGGGTTGCCTAACTTCCAATAGAATTGCCGCGACATTGATGGAATTTTTAGGCGAGGACTATCGAGATTACAACCCTGCTATGGGAGCACCAATTCAAGCTTTGTTTGACTAAAGCACCGTGTCTCAGGCCCACTTGATTTTTCTCAGGTTTAAAAAGAGGAGCCCGTAGGCTCCTCTTTTTAAAAGTACTCCTTTTCTTTTTATTGTCCTGAATTCGCAAGGTCAGAGGCTTTGTCGAATACCTTGCTCTGTATGACAATCTTCGATTATTAATTAAATACCGAGATAGTCTTTTGTTTCAGTTACTTCTGAAAGACTATCATCTCGCCAGAGACCATAGAAAGCTTGGTATCTTTGTCGGGCGTTATAATCGTCATCCATGCCCGCATAACTTCTTGCTGCCCCCAATAATGCCCGCGGACGGTTTGCCATTCGCCTTAGAGAGGACTCATAAAGTTCAGCTGCTTTTTCGTGATTGCCCATCTCAAGTAGAATGTCACCTGCCAGTTCGTGAACGGGTTTTAATGGGCTAGCGGCTCCTCGTGGTGGGGTCTGACTTTCTGCCATAGCAACTGCTTCCATCAACAAGGATAAAGCTTCTTCTTCCTGACCTTTCTTAAACTTAGTTAGGCCTGTAATTTGCATGCTGATGAGGTTGAGAGTCGCATTGTTGGGACTCTGTGAGGCTAGGCTTTCCAATCTATCAGCGACAGCCTGTGCTAGATCAAGGTCTCCTAGATTTGCAGCGCTTAGTCCAAGAGCTAGCAACTCATCTCCATTTAAAGACTCTGTTAGTTCATAGGTCTCCCAGTTCTCTGTTTCTATAATATGGCGTGCTTTCATCGTTTTTAGCGTTCCGGTTGAGCGAGAATCGCCAGGGTTTTTTGCGAGTACGTCACTAGCTCTATCTATCCACATGTCGGATCTCTGAAAATCGCCTCGCTGAAGATCTCCATATTGCCCCCAGTCGGATGAATGGTTCTGGTCTCCGGCAGCATCGCCTGGTTCCCAGAGGTCCGCGCCCGCTTGAAATGCTGAATTGTTCCATTCGGATACTCTATCCCACATGCCATGTTGAATAAAAATGTGAGTAGGCATATGTCTGGCGTGTGATATGGCAGGGGCAATACTTGCATATTTTTCTGCAGCGGTGAGTGCTAGTGGGGCATAAGTAGGATGATCAAAGGAATGAATTATGTAATGAGCAGCACCAGGATGGTTTGGATTTTCTCTAAAAAGATCCATTGCTATTGCGCCAGCCTTCATGGTGATTTCTGTTCCAGATTCTGTCAGGAAGTTATTTAATACCCTGCCATCCCGAGAAACAGTTGCACCACTTAGCATAGAGACTGCGTAAAAAGCAGCTACCTCTCGGTCCTCAGGGAATTGATCATAAAGATCTTGCATGGCATACATCCAAGCTAACCTTTTATCACCGAGTGACCCTTCGGTAAAAGCGAAAGCTTCAGCAGCCCTCAAAAAACCCTTTTCTCTGTTAGTAGGGGCCTTAGACAGCCTTTCTTCAGAGGTCGACCCCAGTCGATTTAAAACATCTTTTGGGGAGTCTGGGTCTTGTAAAACAGGAATTAGTGGGTGGTTGTAGGTGAAGGCCTCTCCCCAATAAGCAAGAGCAAAATCAGGATCAATTTCTTGGGCTTTTTGGAATTCGCCTCTAGCCTGTTTCCAGCCAAAGCTATGCAGATAGCCAACTCCAAGGGTAAAGTGCTTATGTGCCTCCTCTGATCCTGACGATGGAAAGTCAAAAGTTCCTATCTGTTCGAGCTCTGCAGCTCTTGTTGAGAGCGACAGGAAAAGGGTTAGGCTTAATATAAAGGTCGAGACTAATACTCTGAGCATAATGTGCACTCCAAGTGCGTTTTAATTAGGCTTAGGGTGCCAACTCTTTCTCAAAATTACAATCACTATATAGCCTTCCACACTCATAATATCTGCGCATGGGCTACTGTTTAGGTTTTTAGAGATGAATTTAGAATATTTTGTGCGTTTACTTCACTTCTCATAGGCCAGTTTTAATATTAACTCATATATTAATAATGCCTACGACCTTCATAGTGGTTATTCATCTCTTCTTGAATGCAGCTTATCGTATTGATGATTGGGCAGCTTGGCAATCATGACTATTAAGGAAATGCAAAGGCCCAATACCCTTTTATTAAGTCAATGTATGAGAGATTAAATACTCATGAAAATTCGCGATCTTCCCACCAAGGGTAGAATTCTGGCATATCTTGGCTAACCTTAAGCGGAAATTTGGCTGTTCTTTTCTCAAGAAAAGACTCTACACCCTCTTTTGCGTCTGCTGCTTTGCCAGCAAAGTAAATACCTCGAGAATCAATTTTATGCGCTTCCATAGGATGATCTGCTCCCAACATTTTCCACATCATGTGACGTATCAAGGTAACTGATACAGCAGAAGTATTGTCGGCTATTTCGCGGGCTAGCAATTTGGCTACTACTAGCAAGTCATCCGGCTCGTGAACACTGCGTACTAAACCTCCACCTAATGCTTCGTCAGCAAGAAATACACGACCGCTATAACACCATTCTAATGCCTGACTTATCCCGACTACTCGTGGTAAAAAATAACTGGAGCAGGCTTCTGGCACTATGCCGCGACGAGAAAAGACAAAACCGAATTTGGCCTTAGTAGAGCAAAGCCGAATGTCCATTGGCAGTGTCATAGTTGCACCAATGCCTACTGCCGCACCATTGATGGCGGCGATAATCGGTTTTTTACATTCAAATATACGAAGTGTAAGGCGACCGCCACCATCTCGGTGCAAGCCGTCTTCACGATCTTCGCGAGCTTCAGCATTAAAAGTATTTCCGCCAGCTGATAAATCAGCGCCAGCACAAAACCCTCTCCCAGCACCTGTGATTACAATCGCACGCACGTTATCGTCTGCATCGGCTCTATCAAACGCGTCGATCATTTCGGTCATCATGTCGCGGTTAAACGCATTCAGTATTTCGGGTCGATTCAGCGATATTAGAAGCACGTTATCTTCTAAATCGTATAGAATTGTAGAGTAATCCATAAAAAGCTCCCATATGTTTCCGTAAATGTTAATTACACGGTCTTATGTTGTCCAGATTATTAGTTACTTCTAACCATCGCTCCTATTTCTATTTTTTACGTTTCTTCCCTGTACGTAAGGGATCGTTTCTCAGTCCCCCATATTCTCTAGTTTAGGTTACTCTAAATAATTCGCCAGTCGACACTCGTTGTTCCCCCAAAATCAATTTTGAATTTAAATGCCTACAAGGTTGGTCAGCCGAAACTATGGTTAAAAGGAATTTCTGCTTATTAATCCGCGTGACATGTTTGCGGAACTAATAGAAATGTTTAGTGATTACTTAACGTCAAAATCAGCTCATCAAATAAAACAAAACTGCAAAATTCAGAAATACTAAACCAAGCTATTTATACTTTACTCTTCTAGTGAAATACTTTAGATCACTTGCCTAATCTTTTTGAGAATTATTCCAAGATACCTCTGATGTACCCCATGCGAAATTTGCGAAAGGACCATTTATTGGTGCCAATATTGTTTTATTGCGAATAAGCATGCTGATTAATGAAAGTAATAATTTGGAATACCAAGTATTTTTTAGTAAGAGTTTAGGAGGGAGGGATTGAATTCTTTGTATGGCTTTGATTTCACTTAACCTCTCCGCTTCGATTATTTTTAGTATTGCATCAATGTCATCTCGGTTTGTGGGATTATCTAGAATTGGAATGAGATGATTAGCTGCGACGATCGCGTCTCTTAGCCCTAAATTGATGCCTTGAGCGCCAACAGGGGATGCCGTGTGTGCGGCGTCGCCTAATAGCAATAGGCCGGGTAAATGCCAGCTATCCACTCTGTCTGAAACTGTGCTTAGTAAAAATGGATTCACCTGTTCAGCGGAGACACTTAATATATGCTTAGCGAGCTCAGGGTGAACAAATTTTGATATGATCTCTAATAGTTTCTTTGTGCCAAGGTCTCTCAAATTTTTATAGGTGCCTTTTTTAATTACGAAGCCTATCTGGATCATCCCATCGTAAGTCCCGGCACAAATTACTAGGTTCCCGCCTCCGGCATAAATATTAAAACCGATATCGTCCGAATTTTCTGGCTGACGAATTTTTATCCATACTATATCCATTAGCATAGAGTCCTGTTTAGCAACTATTCCGGACCGAGCCCTAGTAATTGATGAGCGGCCGTCTGCGCCTATTACGAGTTTGGCCAATATACGTTCACGCTTAATTTCTGTATCCGCTATGACGCCTATTACGCGTCCATTTTTATTGATCAGGTCTCTAACTTTAACACCACGAAGTAATCTAAAATTTTCATAGCCAGAGGATTTTGAAACCAACATCTCTAGCAGATGTGGTTGTGATATCCATTTTGGGGGATATTTATCATAGCTATTTTCTTTCATTTCAATATTAATGGTTGGCCTTCTGTTTACGTAGATACTCAGTTGTCTAATGCAAATATGTGGTATGTTTTCGAGATCTGCCCCTAACCCAACTTGGTCTAAGTTTAAGCATCCTCCTGGCATCAGTACTTCGCCTCTAAATTCTCGAGAAAAGTCTTGATGACGTTCAATTAAGGTTGTTTGTATTCCAGACTTGGCTAGCAAGTAAGAGAGTAGGGCGCCTGTTGGCCCCGCTCCTACAATGACTACACCTTCGTCAAAAGCTTTCAATTTCAATCCCTATACTACTTATGTAGTAGTGAATGCGCAGAGCTCATATCTTATGGAGCCAGATTTCTTATCATAGAGTAATGCTAGATCGTTAGATTTTAAATTCCGACTGGCGCAGTTGATCTTCAATCAATTCAACAGCCTGATCATTACTTGTTAAAAAAGAAAATGAATTTATTCAGTTATAATCTAAAAAGTATAGAAAATCACTTTTTTCTCTATTCTGGTTCTTGTGCTTTAATACTCTAAATACTTTACTCAAAGTATTTCGTAAAAGATCGTTCTAAGAGATATGAGGAGCCTTGTGGTTATGCGACCTTTAATAAAAATCCTTCTTACGGCACCATTTTTAGGTCTATCCGTGCTAGTGATTCTATTAAATTCCACCTATGCAGATGACGGTTGGAGTCTCGGCCGAACCATCGATGGCCAACCTGATCTTCAAGGGGTTTGGGCTAACAACGCAATCACGCCAGTTGAACGGCCGACAATGTTTGCCGAGCGGGAATACCTTACTGGTGAAGAAATGGAATTCCTCGAGCGCCGAATGTCTGAGATAAGCGATAGTGGTGGCGACGCGTTATTTGGAGAAAGCGTGTTGGACGCTGTGTTTTCGGGCAATGTGTCATCCAGAGATACGCAAACAGGTAATTATGACCAACAATGGATGGTGGAGCGGACACTTGACAGCCGTACTTCCCAAATTATTGACCCGCCTGATGGTCGTTTTCCATCGGAGACCGCGGAAGCTGAAGCCCATAGCAAAGATCTTGCCGCTTACCGTGTAGAGCATCCAGCTGACTCTTGGCTGGACAGATCATTATCCGAGCGTTGTGTGCATCGCGGCGTTCCTAATCTTCGCCCCGGCTATAATAGTTATTGGCAAATCGTTCAGTCCGAAAACTATGTCACTATCATCCAAGAAATGTTTCATGACGTGCGGATTATACCGATGATAGCCATGCCTAACTTGAATGAGGGTATTCGACTTTGGAATGGCAGCTCTCGTGGTTATTGGGATGGAGATACACTAGTTATAGAAACGAAAAATATTAACGAGAAGAGCGATCCTGGCCTGAATACGCAAGCTAGAGTTTACCAGGAGAGATTGACTAGACTTAGCGAAACAGATCTACAGTATGATTTCATCGTACATGATCCAGGAACTTATACCGGCGACTACACTCGGAGGCTAATATTTGGATATTCTGAGGATAAGATTTATGAATATGCCTGTCATGAAGGCAACTATGGCATGATGAATATTCTTTCTGGCCATCGTGTTGAAGAAGCGAGATTAGCCAATGACGATTAAGCAGTATTGATTTTCTTACACAATACTCTTGTCACTGGATATCCAATGTACCTAATAATAGATGCCGCGGCGAATGGCGATGTCAAGATAGTTAACCCTACCGAGGTTCAACAAGCGCAGTTTT
>CAWKZI010000052.1:0-9540 GCA_963854365.1 Gammaproteobacteria bacterium | reverse complement strand
GCTTTGAACTCTTCATAGAATGTTAGATATTGCGCTCAGCAAACAAGATCATCTTATTCGTACTCGTTTTATAAAAATCTTATTGGATACGTTAGTACATAAATCTCATATTGCAAAGCGCAGGCCTGGCGCCAATAAATATGGTATGTTATCTGCCAAATATTTACGGAGGCTTCTACTATGAAATATCTATTAATTCACTTAGCTATATTTTTATCTCTCACTACAGGATTACCTGAGGCTCTTGCTGGCGAAGAAGAAAATAAAATTGAAGCAGAAGGAGGTAAATGGGCTGTATTTTATGAAACGGGCAATCTCAATGGACTAATGACATTATATACACAGGACGCTGTTGTAGCACTGCATGGCCAGCCTGCATTATTTGGCAAAGAAGCTATACGCACATATTTTGCCGCCCGTTTAGGTAAAGCAGAGTCAACGTTCGAACTGGATTATGAGGTACGGCAAACCCATGGCGATATTGCTTATATTATAAGTAAGTATTGGCTGATTGCTAAAAACAACCTAACTGGTGCAATGTATCGTGATGCCGGCCGCTCCATGCTCATTTATAAGAAAGAAAATGGGGAGTGGAAAATTGCAGCCGATATTGACCAAGCTAGCCCTGACGTTGCATGGCCGTCGCCCAATGGTCTTAAATAAACTAGTGACAACACCACAGTAATATAGCAGCGTTATTTGCAACCCTACAAATTACTTGATGATGTAATAGCCCTGATCAACCGTCTACCCCGGCATGGTGTCTTTAGTGCCGCACCATAAATCATAGGATAATCTTGTTGCGGTGCATCCTATTTTTCAGAGTGCCCAGATATATCAATATAGCAGGCCATAATGACGAATTTTAGCAGTCGCTTTTACGCCCAATTTTCAATCTGACAAAAGTCACAATGCTCCGCGGATGCCCTTCTGGTCAGTGGCATTGCAGTCCTTACCGCCATCGTTGACTCCCTACTGATATCGCCTCTTAAGTGTTAGGTTTTATCTATAAATATTTAGGTTAGGTTAACCAAAAGATATGCTCTAATGAATTTCAGTGTTAGATGCTCGATTTTCCGCAAAAGAAAACGCTAATGAACTTAGTAAGAGGGGAAGGATACCAAATAGAGTAAAGGACATCGGCCAACCTATTGATTCGACAGTCGAAGAAATCAGTAAAGGAGAAATTAGCCAAGCAGATGTAACTGCAAGTGAACCTGAAATTGCTGTGGCTGTGCCGCGTAATTGTGTCGGAAAAAGCTCTCCAATCATGGGCATACGGACAGCCTCCGACCCATAAAGAAACATAATTGTCAGACCCAAGCTGAAAAATAAAACCCAACCTATGTTGGCTTGCCATACTGTATTGAGAAAGAACAGGCCACCCAAAATAATCCATACAATCATCGTATTACGCCGCGTAAGTAAGAACTCGCCCACAGTAGCGGCTATGAGATATCCAATGGCTCCTATTGCATAGGAACTGCCGACAATTTTACTCGCCTCAGATAAGGAAAGACCGAAATGATCAACCAAAAATGTAGGCAAAAAATATGATGTACCGCCGATAGCCATGCTGACAAAAAAACTTCCAGCAAAACAGATAAATAAAGGTCCTTTATAATCGCTGACTAATTTTCTAAGGCTATAGGAAAAATCTTCTTTTATAAGATTCTTACCACTATTTTTTATTTGCTCGAATTTCGGACTCTCAGGAAGAAAATAGTAGATTACGGGCGAGAAGAAAAGAATCAAAAAAGCGGGCAAAAAGACACTCCTCCATCCATATGTATCAATAAAGGGACTTACCACCAATGCAGAGAGCGCAAAACCAAGCGGATAGCCAGTCTGGAGAGTTCCCGCCACGATACCCCTAAAGTGTTGAGGAGCAGTTTCAATTACCATAGTACTCGCGACCAAGTATAAACCTGCGCCGAGAGCAAAACCGCAAACTCTGAGAATTGTCAAAGTGAGTAGAGAATTAGCTAGGGCATGCAAACCAACAAATAATGCAGATAGTGCAAGCAATGTCGCAAGCACCACCCTCCGCCCGATAACGTCAGTCAGTATCCCGACAAAAACAACCGCAAAACTCGCTACAAAAAATGAAAGCGATAGGATGTATCCGATAACTTTTAAATCTATATCAAATTCAGCTTGTATGCCTGGGATAGCATAACTAAAGAGAGACTGGTCAGCAGTTGATAAAGTTATTGCAATAAGGCATAAAAGAAAGATTCTTAAAGAGTCTGATCTCATGTTATCAAAAAAATTTATGGATTCACCCACCTTAATTTTTCATTTTATTATTTTTTTCAGTCATTAACTCATGAGCCTTAATGGCCTCATCAATTTGCCGCCCTGCGAGAAGTGCTGCTGGAAAACCAGCCTCCAAACCTGCTAATAGCATAACGTGCTCAATCGATCGACGAGGAATCCCATGGAAAATAGCGGCTCTTATAAAGTAGCTTACCTCTAATTTTTGGGCGGCAGAAATACCTATAACACAGAGAATCTTCGTCTTTAGATCGATACCATCTAATTCCCAGATTTCAGGTGCGATCCTGCACATTGCAATTCTATTGAGCTCCCCTTCATGTAATTGTTGGGAAAGTTCTTCTCCATAATCAGGACCAAAAATTGTCCTAAACATTTTCCGCCCACGATCTAACTCTTTGTCAGTCACAATATCTTCCATATCAGCACACAAATAGTTTCCTATCTAAGTTATATAAACGTTCGGCACCCGACGCCGTGATCAACATGGTCTCTTCAAAGAACATTCCGCCCCAACCGATTTCATGTAGTTCTAAATCGATATTAAGAATCATATTTTCTTCAATAATAAAATCTCCCAATGTACCTCCCGCAATAAACGGGACCTCTATATGGTCCAATCCAATACCATGGGTAAATGCTAATTCGAAGCTGGGGAGTCCATTGCTTCTAACCGCACTAATGGTTTTTTCTCTGAGTTTACCGGTCTCTACACCAGGCAATAAATTCTGATATGCGACATCGATCCCAAACTCAAAAGCGTTCCAGTATTTCTCCATTTTTTTTGAGGGTTCGCCTAACACAACTGTTCGTTGGATATCGCCCATGTATCTATTCCATTTGAGCATACTGTCAAAACAGATTTGATCTCCCTTATTGATCGGATAATCTCTATTTGGTCGTCCAGCACCAGCGCTATGTATTCCAGCACCATTAAAGTTCGCAAAGACACGAGCACCTTGCTCTGCAACAGCAATTTCATAGGTTCTATGTACCTCACCCCAAGTAGCCCCCTCTTTGATGGCATCAATAGCTCGTAGAATACATTTCTGATTTTTAATGGCGGCCTGACGAAGAATTGTAATTTCTAAAGGTGTCTTAACCATTCGTATTTCAATGAAAAGGTTCGTCGCATCCATTACATTCTCTGAATCAATGACACCGTTTAGGGCTCCAATAAAACGAGTATCGTCAATACCAATTTTTTTTTCCTTATTTAATCCTAGCTCTTTAAGTGCCGATATAGCCGCGTCCGTAACCCCAACCTGTGGATTAACGCCCATATTTTTTACCATGTTGTAAAGTTGAACATCCTCTGGATCAGTTAATTCATCCGCAAAAGTATGCACCTTTAGAATTCCACCATAAGTTCCGAAATAATAAAGCTTAACGTTCTGCATCCAGGTTGGCCTTTGAATAAGGACAGCCGCCTCAATTTCAGTAACAATTAAACATGCGTCAAGAGCAGGGTCCCTCGGCAAGATTGCACATGCTACCCAAGGCACGTCATAGAGAAAATCGCTCTCAAAGTCACTAAGATAATAAACATTGTTTGATGAAACTGCGACGAGAGCGTCCAAATTCTCGCGATCCATGATTTCGTATGCTCGATCCTTATTTAACAACATATTAATTTACCTAAATGATGCCACGGACAGATAATCTCCAACACGAGTCTGCCAATCATCGACATCTCGATAGATGCCTGTATACATAGACCCTAGATGGACCATAAAAAGAGCCCCATTCTGTGTGCAAACTGGGCCATGCCTTATTCCTGGAGGTCTGCCTATGTAATAATCCTTATGAAGTACTAAGTCTTCTTTTATATCTTCTTTTCTATGATCATATGTATAACCAATATAAGCATCTCCACTGATCAGATATAAACATTCATTATGCGGGTGATGCTCTGTACCCGGGTCGACATACCCGGGCGACAATGACGTAAGTGCCACTACTTCTCCGGTTTTTCCTTCTTTTCTTAGCGCCTTAGTTAACACGCCGGGAGGTCTATCTTCCTGACCAGTTTCTGGATTGACCCATGTCGTTTTTTTTACTATATCTTTCATGGGGTCTAGCCACGGCATCTTCCATGTATCAGTGATGGGTACATGTTCATCTCCATGCGGATCAATTTCTCCTTGTTTCTGAGGAAAAAATTCAAATTTTTTGTCTGAGAAAATTAATAGCCGTGCTCCATTCTCCGCGTAGAGCTCCTCAAAATCCATTCCCGAGGGAATATAGGTATATGATCCGATTGTCATTAACTCCGCACCAAGATACAGTTGCCCTGCCAGAACGTAAATGTCGAGCGAAGCCGCGTTGTACCCGCGCACTGAACGGAACCCTTGCGGTAAATTCATCACAAAATGCTGACCACCAGTTTTTTCTTCATGGCTGCATTCCCACGCCGAGGCGCCAGGAAACCCCAGGCAATACTCTTCCGCCGGTTCATTTTTCATTACATTTAGACTGTCCACTCTCTTCATTGCCATATTGATCACCTTAATTTTTGTAGGAATCCAAAAGTTAATATAGGAATTACTTCTCTATATTTTTTAGATAGCTGACTACAGCCATGCTGCACTCTTCCGGTCGTGTAATCATACAATAGGTACTCCCGGCGCCCTCGATAGTAACAATCTCCACATCGTCTTTGAGGTCCAAGAAATCTGACAAAAGCCCTTCATAACTGGCAGATTCCAAGTTACTATCTGAATTTAGCGCACTATCGTTGCCCATAAGCAACATTGTTGGGCACGAAATATTTTTAATGTCAGATGTTAAATCTAAATTTGAATAAGCGGCTATCACATTTTCTAGCGTTGTCGGATTCAAATTTGCAACATATCTAATCTTGGCCCATTGCTCGTACTTTATTCCGTCAGCAGAATAAAGTAGGTCTGGTGGTAACACTACGCCTGCGAACATGCGTGATAGCTGATCTACGCCAAAAACAGACCCGACGTGATAAGAAGCTGTAAATATATTTTTCCAAGTCTGGTCAGCGCGTATCCATGGGTAGGTTATGAGCGCATTGACGCGTTCTGGATATTTAGACGCAAACCTTACTCCGATAGACGTACCAGTAGACGTGCACCAGATGCTTGTTTTATCTATACCCGCATCATCCAGAATAGCGGCTAAATCATCGACCCATCCCTCAACACTATAAGGTTCCGTCATGCTCCAATCCGACTTTCCAACACCACGATAATGCCAATGAAGTAATTTGTGGTGCGGTAATAAATATTGATTACAGAATTCAAATTGATCATCAACTAAAGCAAAGCCTCCGATCATGGTAATAGCAGAACCTTTGTCTCCCGTAACTTCATACCATAAATTAGAACCATTTCTTCGAGTATTCGACATATTATTTACTATCCCAAGTAATTGTGAATGGATTTAATACCCTCTAGTGAAAAACTCATGGGCAACCAATATCCGCCCATCACACTTGTTGGATTTATATCGGTTAACGCCTCATTATCTGCTTCAAAAAAACTCAGATTCGCATCTCCTGCCAAAATTTCGCCAAACTCAGTGTTGTTCATCACCATTTGTGTAAGATCGTGTACCAGCGGTCTACCCGTCCTTGGGAAGGAGCAGTCAGGAATGTGTCTTTCACAAGTTAGTGGGAGGCTCGACAAATAAAAGTCCATATCCTCCATCAGAATAATTTCTTTGGGGGCAAAAGACAGATCGATTAGTTTTTCACCATTTCGTGACACCATTTTTCGTATCCTTGTGCCAACGCTCGGCTCCCTGGCCATTCTTGGCAACATATTATGTGTCCCACTTTGCTCTAGAACTGCAAGCTTTGAACACGCACCCAAAAACCAGCTTAGGACAATGAGCCAATCTTTATCGGCCCACTGATAAGCGGAGTACATTGTCTCAACTCCATTTAGCTTGCACGGAATTCCAATGACAGCCACATTGTAAGAAGATCGATATGGACTAAGTGAAAGAGGATCGGTATCGTTTGGATAACACCTTAAATTTGGACTCCAAAAAAAGGCTTCACCTTGTTTTTCAGACGGCTCTAGTGGCGCGGGAAGGAGAGCATTTAAAGCAGCCTTATCAGCCCTAAAATGAATTAATAGGAGATCCCCAGCAAATTTCCATGGCAGTTCAGGCACAAGAGAGGTACTTCCTTGAGGAGAAAAAGGTCTAGAAAAGCCTTTAGTCATTTGATTCCTCCATCCCACCAATTACCCCATGGCATATATGAAGGCATCTGAGGCTCGTCGTCGCACTTAAGATATCTTTTAACATGTTCGTCTACCCAGCCCTCATCGTGATACTGAAAATCGATTTCCTTTTCACCTCGACAAAACCATAACGCGCCTGAAATTGTAGCTTGTGGCCCATGAGGACGAGTGGATGGTCTAAAAATATAGCTCCCACCGCACACTTGACCGGTTGTCCCCATCAAATACTCACCCTGAATAAGTAAGAGTTCTTCCCAGGTATCATGAGCTTCTAAACGCGGATCAATCCAGCCGGGTTCATGCCTTGTCATCAAAGTGTATGCAGATGTTATAGGGTCTTGTCTAATTAATTTAACGAAAAGACCAGGGACGACTTCGTTAACATCTCTCCCCTTGTATGGTGGCGATTCATGCCAAAGAATTTCATTTGTATCAACAATTGTGAGCTCTAATTTATCCTTCGCTTCGGATATATCATCTATTATCCAATCAGCAGATCCATTAGCCATCCACAAGATTTTTGCACCTTTGGAGGAGGAAATACTTTTGATTTTAGTTCGTGGCTCAATAAAGGCGTAAAAACCAGTTGATAGCAATTTCCCATTTATTTCTAGCTCCCCCGACAGCACCAAGATTTCAATCTCAGACGAAAACAAAAACTCATAGGGGAAGCACCAATTTGGAGCAGCTTGAACGAGTAACGTAGACCCATATGCAGGATGCCCGCTGAGTACTTTAGTTCTTAAACCGGGATTAAAAGCTCCGAAATCATGGCCTTGAGGATCAATCTCATTTATTTGTAGGAACTCAACATGACCTCTGTTCAGCCCATGGCTAGGGATTATGCTATTTTTCATATACTCCCTCTAACAGCCCTATAGTCATTTCCGCATTGGGGAAACCAAACTCCAAGCCCATAAGTAGTAAGATTTCTTCTATTTCGAGCCTTGAGATATTATGCGCATGGGCCATCTTGAGAAAAAATTCTACTTCAGGTCGACCATGCGACGTAAATGCAGAGATACAGCAAAGTATTTTTGTTTTGAGATCAACTGTTTTCATTTCCCATATAGGGACCATGACTTCCATCAATTTTCTTTGAAAGCTAACAGGTCGATTATCAACGATCCAACTGTGAATTTCTATCCCTTGCTCGTCACCCCAAAGTTCAAGGCAAATATTTTTATATCTCTCTTCTAGGTCGCTCATTTGTTTAGACCTCTTATGTCAGCAACTATTTTTCACCTATTGTCATCCACCACGGATACGACCCAAAAAAGTAACTTTCGTTAGTACCCCACCCTGTCAATTCATTTGGTAATGCCGTGTCCTTAGCGTTAAGGAAACCTCCCCGCTTGAACATCTCAACTCTGTCTTCCTTGAAAAACCCTGGAATAAACGGATCAGACATGCGACGACCAGTTGAGTCCAAAAGAAACGCGGACAGCTTACTGTATTCCGATTCTAGATCCTTAAAAGGCGGCGATTCCATTACGGCAAAAACACCTCCAGGCCTCAATAATCTATGAGCCTCTGTAACAACTCGGTCTCTCGCCTTTCCCGGCAATTCGTGGAAAAGCCATATCGCAACAATTAAATCGAAACTCTCATCAGCAAAACCAGTGTCCTCTGCCAATGCTTGTTGAAAGGTTATTTTTTTTCCTCTGTCTTCTGCTAACTGGTGGCCGTATTTAAGCATTGATGCTGAATAGTCAATCCCAACGACATTCGCGTCGGGATAAAGGTCGCAATAGGGAAAGGTACTTTTTCCAATTCCACACCCCATATCCAGAATATCTTTATAGGCCTTTTGCGGCACACCATTAGCGAGTTGCCATCCCATTTCATCTTTGTCGTCTCGATGAACAAGAAAAGGTCCAATCATCCAATGATAGAGAAATCCTGCGAATTCTGCCTGATAGTTGCCCGGTTGCGTGTGTATATTAATATTTTTATAGTAAGGTGGTGTATGTACATCATCATTGAGTATCACGCTACCCAGAGCAGTAGACTGGTTATAACTTTCAAGCCAAGCAACCACATCCTCTCTTCTTTTTTCTAGAATATCTAATACCGCCTGAAACATGAGGGCGTGATTATTTAATTCGAAAAATGCTCCGAATTTGTAAATAGCGGTATCATTCATAAACTCACCGATGCTATCAATCACCGATTTTTCCATGCAGATATTTGGTTCGTTATCTAAGAAGAGCTCAGTCATCGCCTTGCCAATGCCAGTCGAGTTGTACTTCATTAGACCCGATACAAAGTCAAATTTCGCTTGTTCATCGATTGATTTAGTTAGCTGCATCTTTTTATTCTTTTCCTATTGAAATAAATCGTAAGTTATATTGTACTGGGAGAACTGACATATACAGTCTCGGCGTTCTAAATCCTATCATTAGTGTGCCCCACTATCTTTTTTACAAAACGGGCTTTAATAATCCAGATAGTCCAGCTACAAGGGTGCCTGCATAAATCACCAAGACCATAGTGTAGACGGGCTTAATATCGCGGCTTAATTTTTCATTTAAGCTATCACTGGAGCCTTCCGTCGCCAATAGCTGGAAATCGATTATCACTGGTGCGAAATACTTATCTAAGGCGATCGCCGCGATTGCGATAACCACATAGGCGTACCACTTAAAAGCTAACCATAGTGGCATACCGCCGGAATATAGAAGCCAGCTAGCGCCAGCGCCCATACCAATGATTAGTAACCCATAAAACAGTGTCTGTAATCTCAAACAAAGTCTATGGAGTGAGCTGCCTGGAGGCTGGAAAATAATGCCCCATGTAGCAATCAGCCAAATGAAAGTAAAAGTTAGTCCATAAGTAGTGGGAATAAAATCATAACCCCACTTTGCAGAAAGGATCAGTCCACTTCCCCATACCAGTGGCACGGCCAATCTTGGCAGTCGGTCCAAAACCATACCTACTTCGAGTAAGGTGAAGCGAGTTTCGTTACTTAGATCACTTCGTTCAGCATAACGGCAAGCAAGAAATACCCCTAGATCGGTACCCAGCCAAAATACCCATCCCA